>JAQGIE010000021.1 GCA_028291365.1 Rhodospirillales bacterium | reverse complement strand
GCCGCGGCTATAAATTCTCCACCTACGCCACCTGGTGGATCCGCCAGGCGATTACGCGCAGCATCGCCGACCAGGCGCGCACGATCCGCATCCCCGTGCACATGATCGAAACGATCAACAAGCTGGTTCGCACCTCCCGGCAAATGCTGCATGAGATCGGCCGCGAGCCGACCCCGGAAGAGCTGGCGGAACGTCTCGCCATGCCGCTGGAGAAGGTGCGCAAGGTGCTCAAGATCGCCAAAGAGCCGATCAGCCTCGAGACGCCGATCGGCGACGAGGAAGATTCGCATCTCGGCGACTTCATTGAGGACAAGAATGCGGTGCTGCCGCTGGACGCTGCGATTCAGGCGAACCTTCGTGAGACGACCACACGCGTTCTGTCGTCGCTGACGCCGCGTGAAGAGCGCGTGCTGCGCATGCGCTTCGGCATCGGCATGAACACTGATCACACGCTGGAAGAAGTCGGCCAGCAGTTCAGCGTCACGCGCGAACGTATTCGCCAGATCGAGGCGAAGGCGCTGCGCAAGCTGAAACATCCCAGTCGCAGCCGGAAGCTGCGAAGCTTCCTCGATACCTGAAACCTAACCGGCGGCTGCTTCAGCCGCCGTTTTCGTATCCAGCCGGTCGGCAGCCGGCCGACATGTCCCTCACCGCCTGTTTCGGGATCTATGTTGCTGCAGAGCGTTTCGGTTCGGCGAAGCTGCTGTTCGGTCTGACGCCGCGTGCGTCACGACTGGAGAGTTCGCCGAAAGTCGCAGTTACATGAGCTTTGACCATTGCAGCCGACCCCGACGCGCTTGTGGTTTCTCGACTGGATCCGCGTCGCCGCGTTCGGCGTACTGATTCCGTACCATGTCGGGATGCTCTACTCGTCCTGGGACTGGCTGGCGAAAAGCAGCTACGCCGATCCTGCCGTGGACCCGTGGTTGCTCGTCTCGTCGCCGTGGCGCTTGCCGTTGCTGTTCTTCGTGTCGGGCGCCGCCGCGCGATTTCTGCGCGACCGCACGACCACCGGCGAGTTCGCGCGGAGGAGGCTGCTGCGGCTGGGCGTGCCGCTGGTCTTCGGCGTGCTCGTCGTCTGCGCGCCGACTGTATATTTGGAAAGTCGCGCAGCCAACGCCATCGAGCCGGGAATCCTTCACTTCCTGTCGCGCTACTGGATGCGCGATCCCAGCCTGCGTTTCGGACTCGATTGGGAACATCTCTGGTTCGTCGCTTACGTGCTCGTCTATGCATTGCTGGCGGCGCCGTGGCGCGACGTGATCGTTCGAGCCACCCGGATCCCGGCGGTCGAACGGCTCTTCGGTTCGCGATGGGGGGTCGCGCTTGGGCCGGCGCTGCTGACGGCGCTGCTCTATTGCGCGACGCGCGGTTCGTTCCCGATCACCAACAATCTGGTGCGCGACTGGGCGAACCACGCGGTCTGCCTGCCGTATTTCCTGCTCGGCTTCGCCGCGGTTCGTTCAGAGGGCTTCTGGTCTTCGATCGAAATGCTGCGCTGGCCGATGCTGTTCGCGGCCGTCCCGCTCTATGGCATCGAATTCTGGGCCAGCGGCCAATATGAGCAGGATCTGTTGTTACGCTTCGCCACTCGTTTCGCGCGTTGCGTCTATGCCTGGGCGGCGATTGCCGCGGTGCTGGGCTTTGGCCGGCGCTGGTTCAATCGACCCGGGGCAACGATCGCCTGGCTCAATCGCGGCGTGTTCTGCTTTTACATCGTGCACCAGCCGGTGATCGTGGTGGCTGCGGCGGCGATCGCGCCGCTGCGCCTCGGCGTGGTCGGCGAACCGATCGTCCTTCTGCTGACTACGGCGGCGAGTTGCCTCGCAATCTATGTCGTCGCCGACCGGCTGGGGCCCGCCAAACTTCTGCTGGGCCTGCCGCTCGAGTCAGCTGGCGCGCGCCGGCAGCGTCTCGCGCAACAGCAGCTGGCCGAGCAGGGCTGACACGGTGCACATGCCGATCGGGTAGGCGAGCGCCATCAACGGCTCGCCCGTGCGTTCGACCAGAACACCTGCGATCAACGGGGACATGCCGCCGAACACCCCGGCGCCGACATTCAGCGACACTGAAATCGACGTGTACCGGATGCGGGCGGGGAACAGCTCGGTGAGGTAGGCGGCAGTCGGCGCGTAGCTCACCGTCGTCCACAACATGCCGAGCGAGAGCAGCGCGATCAGCGCGATCCAATGCACGTTGCCGTGCTCGGCGGCCCAGTCGATGCCAAGAAAGATCGGCAGGAAAGTCACGGCGCCGCCGACCGCGCCCCACACCATCAGCTTCTTGCGGCCGATGCGATCGGACAAATAGCCGAACAGAATGTAGCACGGCGTCGTCAGCACCTGCGCCGCCGCGACCGCCAGCGTCGCTTCGAGGAAGCTCAATTTTTTCCAGGTCAGCAGCATGGTCAGAACCAGGAACTGCGCCGTGTGGAAGGTGACGCCCTGGCCGGCGCAGGCACCGAAGATTGCGCCGAACATGCGACGACGGTTCACAGGATCGAGAAAACTGTCGCGGATCGGCGACAGCGCAATCTCGCCGCGATCGCGCAACCCTTCAAAGACGGGTGATTCCGAGAGGCGCAGCCGGATATAGACCGACACGGCGAGCAACACGCCCGAAAGCAGGAACGGTATGCGCCAGCCCCAGGCACGATATTCGTCGGGACCAACCACGAATTGCAGGCCGAGCATGGTTGCCAGCGCGAGCAACAGCCCCGACGCCGCGGTGGCTTGCATGAAGCTCGTATAGTAGCCGCGCCGTTCGGGCGGGCTGTGTTCGGCGACGTAAAGACCGGCGCCGCCATACTCGCCGCCCAGCGCAAGGCCCTGCACCAGGCGCAGCGTGATCAGCAGGAGCGGCGCCAATGCACCCGCGCTCGCAAAGGTCGGCAGCACGCCGATCGTCATCGTGCTGGCGCCCATCAGCACGAGCGTGATGAGGAACGTCCGTTTGCGGCCAAAACGGTCACCAAGCCGGCCGAAGAACAGCGCACCGAGCGGGCGCATCGCGAAGCCCATCCCGTGCACGGCCAGGGCGGCCAGCAAGCCGCGAATCTGTTCGTCCGGTGGAAAGAACAGCGACGTCAGCAGCACGATGTTCAAGCCGAACAGCGAGAAGTCGTACCACTCGATCGCGGTGCCCGCCGACGAGGCCAGAATGACGGTGAAGAGATTCGGTTTTTTGAGGGCGCCCGAAGGCGCGGCAGCGGCGGCGACGGTCATGCGGCCTTCTTACGATCGCCGCGCCGCGCCGGCAAAAGAAAAGGCCGGCGCGGTTGCCCGCGCCGGCCTGAAATTTCACCGTCGATGGTTATTTCGTATCGACGATGTCGGCGTGAATGTCGACGTCCTTGGTTTCGCGTACGAACAACGTGCCGATGACGAGCGTCATCGCCGCGATGATGATCGGGTACCAAAGGCCCGAATAGATGTTGCCGGTCGACAGCACGATGGCTGCGGCCGTCGCCGGCAGGAAGCCGCCGAACCAACCGTTGCCGATGTGATAGGGGAGCGACATCGAGGTGTAGCGGATGCGGGTCGGGAACATCTCGACCAGCATCGCCGCGATCGGCCCGTACACCATGGTGACGTAGAGCACGAGCACGAACAGCAGCACGACGACCATCGGCTTGTTCATTTGCGCCGACTCGGCCTTTGTCGGATAGCCCGCTTGCGTGATCGCCGCACCCAACGCCTTGGTGAAGGCCGCAGCCTTGTCCTTGGCGTCCGGGGCGGTTGGATCATACCCCTCGATCGTCTCATTGCCGATCTTCACGCTGGCGATCGTGCCCTGCGGCGCCTCGATATTGGTGTACGGCACGCCGCGTGAAATCAGTGTCGACTTCATCACGTCGCACGCGGTGGTGAACTTCTGAATGCCGGTCGGATTGAACTGCACCGAGCAGCGATCCGGATCGGCGATCACCGACACCGGTGACTTCTCCATCGCCATTTCCAGCGCCGGGTTGGCGTAGTGCGTGATCCCCTTGAAGATCGGGAAGTAGGTCACGATCGCGAGCAGGCAGCCGGCCATGATGATCGGCTTGCGCCCGATCTTGTCCGACAGCTTGCCGAAGACGATGAAGAACGGCGTGCCGAGCGCCAGCGAAACCGCGATCAGAACGTTGGCGTCGAAAAAGTCGACCTTCAGCGTGTTCTGCAGGAAGAACAGTGCGTAAAACTGGCCCGTGTACCAGACGACGCCCTGACCGGCGACGAGGCCGAACAGCGCCAACAACACGAATTTGAGGTTGAACCAGTTGCCGAAGGAATCGGCGAGCGGCGCTTTCGAGCCTTTGCCCTCCTCCTTCATTTTCTTGAACATCGGCGATTCGTTCAGCTTCAGCCGGATCCAGACCGAAATGCCGAGCAGCGCGATCGAAACCAGGAACGGAATGCGCCAGCCGTATTCAGCGAACTCTTTGGCGTCCAAGGATTCACGGCAGATCAGAATCACGATCAGCGACAGGAACAGACCCAAGGTCGCCGTGGTCTGAATCCAGGCCGTGTAGCTGCCGCGTTGTCCGTGCGGCGCATGTTCCGCGACGTAGGTCGCGGCACCGCCATACTCGCCACCGAGCGCCAGGCCCTGCAGCAATCGCAGCGTGATGAGAATCACCGGCGCGGCGAGGCCGATCGAGTTGTAGGTCGGCAGCACGCCGACCAGAAAGGTCGAAGCACCCATGATCAGGATGGTGATCAGGAAGGTGTATTTGCGGCCGATGAGATCGCCGAGGCGGCCGAAGAACAACGCCCCGAAAGGCCGGACGAAGAAGCCCGCGGCGAAGGCGAGCAACGCGAAGATATTTCGCGTGCCTTCATCGAGGGCCGTGAAAAAGTTGTTGGCGATGAAGCCGGCGAGCGAGCCGTACAGATAAAAATCGTACCACTCGAAAACCGTGCCCAGTGAGGATGCGAAGATGACCTTGCGTTCTACGCCCGTCATCCCGCGCGGGGCGCTAGGTGCACCTGCCGCAGCTACATTGACCATCCAGTGTCTCCCATTCGATGGCGTGGTGTTCTGCAGGAGAGCGGCGTCGCGCGGCCCGACGCAGGATGTCGGTCGTGGGCGCTGCTGCCCAAGCGACGACCAGTCCGGGTCGTACGAAAACGCACGAGTATATGCCTCCCTCGAACGGGCAAGGCTTCGTATGGCCTTGTCCCGAACGGTAAGAATCACCCGGTATGTCGGCCTAACGCAAGTTATATCTGCTTCGGATGGTCGCAGGTGGCACGGCCCATTTTCCGTGCGGAAAAACCGGACACGAGTCTTGTCAGCAAAGGCGCCCGGCCGCACCGTCCGGCCCCGCCGCCGGAAGACGGGCGCGTAGCTCAACGGTTAGAGCCGGCCGCTCATAACGGTCCAGGTGCAGGTTCGAATCCTGCCGCGCCCACCATCCTTCGCCCCTTCGGGGCTTCGGATGGCAAGCCATCCTTGGCGCTCGTCCTTCGAAGCTTTAGCGGAGGAGGAAAGGAGGACTACGTCCGACTCAGCGCAGCTTCGGCTGGCAAGCCATCCTTGGCGGTCGTCCTCCGAAGCTTTAGCGGAGGAGGAAAGGAGGCTGGTGCCGCTTTACAGCTGCTCCTGCGCTACGCATCGCGGACCTTGGCCACGAACGTGGCGACGTCGCGTTCGAGCCGCGCCGCCTCGTCCGACAGCCCGTCTGCAGCCCGGCGGACCTCGCTGACCGCACCGCCGGTTCGTTCGGCCGCGTGGCTGACCTCGGCGATGGTGCGCGAGACCGATTCGGTGCCGCCCGCCGCTTCTTCGACGTTGCGGGCGATCTCGGCCGTCGCCGCACCCTGTTCTTCGACCGCGCTTGCGACCGTGGTGGTGATTTCGCTGATGCGCTCGATCGTCTTGGCGATGCCGCCGATCGCGCCGACCGCCTTGCCCGTTGCGCTCTGGATCATTGCGACCTGCGCCTGGATTTCCTCGGTGGCTTGCGCGGTTTGCGTCGCCAGCGTTTTGACTTCGCTCGCGACCACCGCGAAGCCGCGCCCGGCATCACCGGCGCGTGCCGCTTCGATCGTCGCGTTGAGCGCCAGCAGATTGGTTCTGGCGGCAATGTCGTTGACCAGCTGCACCATGCGCCCGATCTGCTCGGCCGCGTCGGCGAGACCTTTGATCGTCGCGTCGGTTCCGCGCGCCTGCTCGACCGCCTGACCTGCGACCGTCGAGGCCTGGGCAAGCTGCCGTTCGATCTCGGAAATGGACAGGCGCAGTTCGTTGGCCGCGGCGGCAACCGTCTGCACGTTCGCCGAGGTTTCGGTGGCGGCGCTGGCGGCGGCCGAGGTACTGGCCGCGGTCGTGCCGGCGCTCGCGGCGAGTTCGCTCGCCTGCGCGCGCACCTGTTCTGCCGCGCCGGCGAGCCCGGCCACGACGCGATCGATCTGCTCGGCGAAGGTGCGCGTCAGCTCTTCCATCTGGGCCTGCCGCTCGGTGCGTGCCTGCGCCTCGTCGCGTGCCTGCATGTCGAGCACGGCGGCACGGGCCATCGCGTCACGAAACACCAGCAGCGCGCGGGCCATGGCGCCGATCTCGTCGCTGCGATCGGTGGCGGGAACATCGGCGTCATGCCTGCCGCTGGCCAAGGCGCCCATCGCCTCGGTCAATTGCTTCACCGGTTGCGTCACGCCGCGGCGGACGAACAGCATCGCGAGGCCGATGGCGGCACCGACGCCGAGCGCCGCGATGGCCACCATCGCGAGCTCCGTGCGCTGACGGAACGCGTCGAGCTGCTCGGAGAGCTGCGCGATGATCTTGTTGTTGGTGTCGGCAGCCGCTTCGACCGCCGCGTTGAAGGCCTGTCGGTTGGCGCGATTGGCGTCGTTGTCGCCGTAAGTACGCGACGCCGGGCCGCCCTCGGTGGTCGCGACGCGGACCAGCTCCTTGCGAAAGCGCACGAAGTCGCGCGCCGAGCTTTCGAGTTTCTCGTACTTGGCGCGCTCGGCGGCGGGGATGAGCTTCATCCACTCGGCCATGCGCTGTTCGATCAGCGCGAGATTGGCGAGCAGCGGCTTGCCGAACTTCTCGGCTTCGGCGGCATCACGCGACATGTATTCGCCGCGCGAATCCATCACGACGGCATTGATCAGCCCGTTGACCCGTTCGCCAGTGACCGCGCGCGCGGAGGCGGCGGCGATTTCGTCGACCCGTTGATCGTAGGTTTCCATGGCCCACCAGCCGATGCCGCCAAGGACGGCGGCTGTCACGGCCAGCAGAGCGACCACCGCATAGATACGCGTGGCGATCGAGCTTCTATTTCCGTGCATGTCCAGTCTCCCCGGCTTGCATGCAAGCCAGCGAGACGGTTAACGCGCGCTAAAATTTGATCGAATCCATCCGTCGCCTCGCGAGGTGCGCGCAAACCAGGCGGTGCCGACCGCCTCGAACCGGTCGCCGTGCCAAGCGCGCACGCGAACCCCGATTCGCTCTTTTTCGAGCAAAAGCACGTTGTAGGAGTTCGGCTCGTCGCGCAGACGCGTCGACGTGGCCGTCGCCGCCTGAACCACAAGAAGCGCGTGTTCAATGTGCGCGGCCGCCTTGACCGACCAGCCGCGATGAAGGTGGCCAGCCAGAAGCAGGTCGATCCCGATATCCGCGAAGACCGGCAGCGCGCTGTCGGCGCGACGGGCCACCGTCGTGCGCGGTGCGCCTGGCGGCGCGACGAAGGGATGGTGCGCCACCAGGATGCGCAGCTTGGCCGGGTCGACCGCATCGAAGCGCCGTTGCACCATCTCGATCTGGGCGCGGCTGATCGAGCCTTCGGCCCAGTTCAGGCCAAGCCGCGCGCGACGCGCAGTGTTGATTCCCAGAACCGCCATGGCGTCGGTTTCGACGAACGGACAAAGCTCGTTGTTGACCCAGTATCGGTAGCGCGCGAACGGCGCCAGGAAGCGCAACAGCAGATCGGCGGGCGGCACGTCGTGATTGCCCGGCACCGCCAGTATGGGCGCCGGCAGACGCCGCAGAAAACGGTAGGCGGCGCGAAACTCGCGCTGCCGCGCCGATTGCGTGAAGTCACCCGAGATGACGATGAGATCGGGTTGCTCGGCGTGGAGATCGTCGAGCAGGCCCGCAACTACCACCGCGTCGGTGCGGCCAAAATGCAGGTCGGAGAGATGGGCGACGGTCTTCACGGCGCCAGCACCGTCAGCGCGCGCGGACGAACGCGAAAGACCAGCGGCGTGTGCATGCGAACCAGTTCGCCGTCGAACATCACGGCGAGCCGTTTGCGTCGCGACTGCACCGTCAGTTGCGTGCCCGGCACGATGTCGAGCTCCGGATCCTTGTGCCAGTGTCCGGCGACGAGGCCGAAGATGAAGCGCAACAAGGCCCAGCGGGACCGGTGACGGACCGCGTAGGCGACGAGATGCCCCTGATCGAGCGATGCGCGCTGCATGAAGCGGCCTGGCCGAAAGGCGCCCACCGAAATCCCCATGGCACGCGTACGAAAGGCGCGCGCACCTTCGCCTGAATCGAGCGTGAGGGCGAGCTTGGGGTCCCAATAAAAGGCGCGCAGCCCCGCGCGCGCCAGCCGCGGCCAGGCAACCAGGGGACGCCGGCCGCGCTGCTTCTCGCGCACGCGACCTAGCATCGGCACCAGGCCAAGAGTCGCCATACAGCAGAACGGCATGCCGTTGGCGTCGCCGAGATCGATGGCGCGCGGCTTGGCGCCGGCGAGAACGCGGATCGCGTCCTCGAGCGTGGTTGGAATCCGGAGATCACGGGCCAGCAGATTCAGCGTGCCCAACGGCACGATGCCGAGCGGCGGCCCGTTCAGGGCCAGCAAGGCCGCGGCATGTGCGATGGTTCCGTCGCCACCGCCGACAATGACGGCGTCGAGGGGCGGCTTGGCATCGCGTGCACGCGCGATGGCTCGGCCGATCTCGGGCCCCTCGGCGATTTCGACCGTCGCGGCCACGCCGGATTTGGCGAATTCGGTGACAATTTGCGCGCCCGTTGCGGCAGCGTCGCGCCCGATCATGCCGCCCGAAGTCGCGTTGAGAATTACGGCGTAGCGCAGAGGATCCATCCGGCCGAGATGTAGCATCTCGCCGGGCGGCCGCAGCACCGCTTGGCGAGGTGCCCGTTCAGCGACGTCGCGCTCGCTCCGCGTCGGTCCAGGGCTCGCCCGTCGTACCGCTGCGACCCGGGCTGGTGGTGCCCGGCGCCCCGCCTTCGCCGCGCTTGGCGGCCTGCTGGTCTCGCTCGGCGCCGCGGCTGGCCACGTCGTCGAGGCGGATCTCTTCGCCGCCGCCGGTCGCCTTGGCCTCGTCGCTGCGCGCGCCTGGGCTTCCGCCCTGGTCACGCGCGGGTTTCACCGTTTCCGGCCGCGGATCGGCGGGCGCGATCGGGATTCGGTCTTCCTTCATCGGCTCCTCCATCCTCGGGATGCTGAACCGGACGCAGCGCCGACCTGTTCCGGCGGCCTCTGTGACCCTATCTTCTGAGCCGAGAATGACGCTCCCAGCTCTCCAAGACGAACTGCAGCAGCGCGCGCCGGACGATGGCGTCGGGCCGCTGCGCATCAAATCCGAATTTCGGCCCGCAGGTGACCAGCCGCAGGCGATCGAGGCCCTGACCGCCGCCCTGCGCGGCGGCGAACAGGACCAGGTGCTGCTGGGCGTCACGGGCTCGGGCAAGACCTTCACCGTCGCGCACGTGATCGAACACGTGCAGAAGCCGACTTTGATCCTGGCGCCGAACAAGACGCTCGCGGCGCAGCTCTACGGCGAGATGCGGTCGATCTTCCCCAATAATGCCGTCGAGTATTTCGTCTCCAATTACGACTACTACCAGCCCGAAGCCTACGTGCCGAAGACCGACACGTATGTGGAGAAGGAATCGTCGATCAACGAGCAGATCGATCGCATGCGCCACTCGGCGACGCGCGCGCTGCTCGAACGGCGCGACGTGATCATCGTCGCCTCGGTGTCGTGCATCTACGGTATCGGTTCGGTCGAGACCTACAGCCAGATGACGCTCAAGCTCAAAGCGGGCATGAGCATCTCGCGCGAGCGATTGCTGGCTCGGCTGATCGAGCTGCACTACAAGCGCAACGACATGGGGTTTCAGCGCGGCACGTTCCGCGCCAAGGGCGATTCGATCGAAATCTTTCCGGCGCATCTGGACGATCGCGCCTGGCGCATTTCGATGTTCGGCGACGAGATCGAAAGCCTGAACGAATTCGACCCGCTGACGGGCGAGAAGACGGCGGCGCTCAAGGAAGAGACGCTCTACGCAAATTCGCACTACGTCACGCCCAAGCCGACACTGGCGCAGGCGGTCAAGCAGATCAAAGCCGAACTCAAGACGCGGCTCGACGAGCTCTATGCCCAGGGCAAGCTGCTCGAAGCGCAGCGCCTCGAGCAGCGCACGCAGTTCGACGTCGAAATGATCGAGGCGACCGGAAGCTGCGCCGGCATCGAGAATTACAGCCGCTATCTTTCGGGCCGCAACGCGGGCGAGCCGCCGCCGACCTTGTTCGAATACCTGCCCGAAGACGCACTGCTGGTGGTCGATGAGAGCCACGTCACCGTGCCGCAGATCGGCGGCATGTATTGGGGCGACTTCAAGCGCAAATCGACGCTCAGCGACTATGGCTTTCGTCTGCCGAGCTGCCTCGACAACCGTCCGCTCAAATTCGAAGAATGGGACGGCATGCGGCCGCAGACGATCTTCGTCTCGGCGACGCCGGGTCCGTGGGAACTCGAACGGGTCGGCGGTGCCTTCGTCGAACAGCTGGTGCGTCCCACCGGCCTGACCGACCCGCCGGTGCTGGTGCGCCCGATCGCGACCCAGGTCGACGACGTGATGGCCGAGGCGCGCCTGTGCGTCGAGAAGGGCCAGCGCGTGCTGGTCACGACCTTGACCAAGAAAATGGCCGAGGCGCTGACCGAATACATGCACGAGGCGGGCTTGAAGGTCCGCTACGTCCATTCCGACGTCGACACGCTGGAGCGGATCGAGATCATCCGCGATCTGCGGCTCGGCGTGTTCGACGTGCTGATCGGCATCAACCTGCTGCGCGAAGGGCTCGACATTCCCGAATGCGCGCTGGTCGCGATTCTCGACGCCGACAAGGAAGGATATCTGCGCAGCCGCACGTCGCTGATCCAGACGATCGGCCGCGCCGCGCGCAATCTCGACGGCCGTGCGATTCTCTACGCCGACAACATGACCAACAGCATGAAGGCGGCGATCGAGGAAACCGAGCGCCGTCGCGAGAAGCAGCAGCTGTACAACGTGGCGAACGGCATCACGCCGGAATCGATCCGCAAGGACATCGCCGACATTCTGGATTCGGTCTATGAGCGCGCCGATCGGGTCACCATCCGCACCGGCGCCGACAGCGAGCTGGGCGGGCGCGATCCCAAAGTCGTGATCGCCGAGCTGGAGCGGAAGATGCGTGCCGCTGCCGCTGACCTGGAATTCGAAGAAGCCGCCCGTATCCGCGACGAGATTCGGCGCTTCGAGCAGCTGGATCTGGGCATGGGTGCACCGGGGCCGATGACGCAGGTCAATCACCGCGCCAAGTTCAATGCGCAGCAGCGCAGGGGCAAAGGGCGGCGCGGCCGCTGAGCTTGCGTCCGGGGGCGGGCGCTGCTCCCTTGGTCCAATGATCCCGACCGAAGACTACAACCGCGTCCTGCTGGAGGACGTCACCGTCGAATTGCTGGTGGGCCTGCACGCATGGGAAAAACCGCGGCCGCAGCGCGTCGCCGTGACCCTCGAGCTGTTCTGGCGCCCGACTCCCGGTCGCGCCTGGGTCGACTACGATCCGTTCCGCGACTTCATTCGCAGCTGGGCCGGGCGCGCGCATGTCGACCTGATCGAGACGCTGGCCGAAGAACTGGTCCAGCGCTGCTTCGCCGAGCCGATCGTCGAAGCCTGCCGTGTCGCCGTGCGCAAACTCGACATCTTCCCCGAGGCGCGCGCCGCCGGCATCGAATTCACCCGGCGCCGCAAATGAGCGTGGCGCTCGTCACCGGCGCTGGCCGGCGCATCGGCGCGACGATCGCGACCATGCTCGCCGAGCGCGGCCTGACCGTGCTGGTGCATCACAATCGCAGCGTCGAGGAGGCCGAGCGGCTGGTGGCGAAGCTGGCCGCTTCCGGCCGTCGCGCGCATGCCATCGGCTGCGATCTCGCCGATCTCGAGGCGGTCCGGGGGCTCTGCGCGCGCGGTGCCGCACTGGCCGGCGCGCCGGTCACGGTGCTGATCAACAACGCGTCGCGCTTTGTGTATGACGATCTCGCGTCGGCGACGCCGGACAATTTCCGCGCCCATGTCGACGTCAATGTCGGCGCGCCGCTGTTCCTGGCGCAGGGCTTTGCGGCGCAACTTCCCGCCGATGGCGAAGGCGTCATCGTCAATCTGCTCGACCAGAAGGTCGGCAACCCCAACCCCGACTACCTGACCTATTCGGTCGGCAAGGCGGCGCTCGCCGGCCTGACCCCGATGCTGGCGCTGGCGCTGGCGCCGCGCGTGCGGGTGGTGGGGATCGCGCCGGGCATCACCCTGCCGTCGGCTTCGCAGGACGAGGCGGCCTTCCGACGTGCCGCGGCCGACACGCCGCTCGGCCGCTCGAGCACGCCGGACGAACTCGCACGTGCGATCGCCTTCGTACTGGAGGCGCGATCGCTGACCGGCCAGGTCTTGACCTTGGATGGCGGGGAGAGCATTTCGCGCCGCCGACGCGATGTTGCGTTCGATCGGCCTACGGACGGTTGTTGAGAGCGAATTGCTTGAGACTCCGGGGATTCTACGTCCGGTCCGTTTGTGCACAGGCCCCGCAGACGGCCAGATCATCCAGCTGTCAAGCGTGAAAATTCACTCGGACTCGCTCTGCCGCCAGATTGACAAACAGTTTTCGTGACTTATCAAACACTTAGCTATACTGCCCAATTTTTGGGCAAAATGAGGAGTCGTAAGATTCCCCGGGGCTTCGCGTCGATTCACCGATCTGCACTCACAGCTTTATCCACAGAAGCGGTGGATGACGGAACCGGCCTGGGCGGGGGTGCCCGATGAAGCCTCAAACGACCGCTGACGGGGTCGCTGTAATCCGCGATTTCGTGCGTACTTTGCCCGATGCGCCGGGCGTTTATCGCATGCTCGATGCCGCCGGCGAGCCGCTTTACGTCGGCAAGGCGCGCAGCCTGAAGCGCCGCGTCAACAACTACACGCAGACCGCCAAATTGCCGGTCCGGCTGCAGCGCATGGTGCGCGAGACGCGGGCGATGGAGTTCGTCCGCACCCACACCGAGGTCGAGGCGCTGCTCCTCGAATCCAACCTGATCAAACGGCTCAAGCCGCGCTTCAACATCAACCTGCGCGACGACAAGAGCTTCCCCTTCATCGAGCTGACGCAGGACCACGAATTTCCGCGCATCAGCAAGCATCGCGGCAGCCGCCAGTCCGAGCGCGCCTATTTCGGGCCGTTCGCCTCGGCCGGCGCAGTCGACCGCACCATCCAGGCGCTGGCCCGGTCCTTCATGGTGCGCACCTGCGCCGACACGATCTTCTCGACCCGCTCGCGTCCGTGCCTCCAGCACCAGATCAAGCGCTGTACCGCGCCATGCGTCGGACTGGTCTCGAAGGAGCAATACGAAGAGCAGGTTCGCCTGGTGCGGGACTTTCTTGCGGGCCGCACGCGCGAAGTGCAGGCGAAATTCGCGGCCGAAATGCAGGCCGCCAGCGAGCGGCTCGACTTCGAAGTGGCGGCCGGGTGGCGCGACCGCATCCGCGCGCTTTCGGCGGTGCAGGCGAACCAGGACGTCAACACCGAAGAGGTCGATGACGCCGACGTGATCGCGGCGTGCGCCGAGGGCGGCGAAACCTGCGTGCAGGTCTTCTTCTTCCGCGGCGGACGCAATTACGGCAACCGCGCCTACTTCCCGACCGGGACCCAGGACGTGGCCGTCGAAACCACGCTAAGTGCTTTCGTGGCGCAGTTTTATGAAGGTCAGCCGCCGCCCAAGCAGGTGCTGCTGAGCCACAAGCTCGAAGAGCAGGATCTGCTCGCCGAGGCGCTGGCGGTGAAGGCGGGACAACGCGTCGAGCTGGCAACGCCGCAACGCGGCGACAAGAAGCGTCTGGTCGGCCACGCCGAAGCCAATGCGCGCGAAGCGCTGCAGCGCAAACGCGCCGAAGGGGCGACTCAGGCGAAGCTGCTCGACGGCGTCGCCGAGGCGTTCGGCCTGACCTCGGCGCCCGAGCGCATCGAGGTCTACGACAACAGCCACATCATGGGGACCAATGCGGTCGGCGGGATGATCGTCGCCGGACCGACCGGCTTCCTGAAGAACTCCTACCGCAAGTTCAACATCAAGGGACCGGTCGCGCCGGGCGACGACTACGCCATGATGCGCGAGGTGCTGATGCGCCGCTTCGGGCGCGCCCAGCGCGAGGATCCCGGGCGCACCGAGGGCGCCTGGCCCGATCTGGTGCTGATCGATGGCGGGCAGGGGCAACTCGCTGCTGCGATGGAGACGTTGGGTGAACTCGGCGTGCACGACGTGCCGCTGGTCGGCATCGCCAAGGGACCCGATCGCGACGCCGGGCGCGAGCGCTTCTTCATGGCCGGCCGCGAGCCGTTCCAGCTCCCGCCCAATCATCCGGTTCTGTTCTACCTGCAGCGGTTGCGCGACGAGGCGCACCGTTTCGCCATCGGCACCCATCGCGCGCGGCGCCAGAAATCGATCGAGCGTTCGCCGCTCGACGAGGTGCAGGGGATTGGTCCCGGCCGCAAAAAGGCGCTGCTGCACCATTTCGGTTCGGCCCGGGCCGTGGCGCGGGCCGGCCTGTCCGATCTCGAGGCCGTGCCGGGCATCTCCAGATCGACGGCGCAAAAGGTCTACGACCACTTTCACGGCGGCGGCTGAGGCCCTGCGCGGCCCAGTCATCCACAGGCAGGTTCAGCGTTTCGGCCCAAACAGCGTCCGAAGGCCCAGCGAAGCCGCCATTGCCTGGTAGCCCGGGGGTTATGCGCGTGCCCTGGAAGGCTGGCCCGTGCGCGAAGCTGGCCGGCCTGGGCGTGGTCCGTGCGGCCAAGTTCGTGGTGCGCGAAGACATCCGGGCGGGCCGGCTGGTCGCGAAGTCCGCCGCTGCTCGCGATCGTTTAACCTGGTGTTCAGCATGACGAGTCACGATCCGCCGCCATGGGAGCCAAGTTGAAAATCCTGGTCGCCGAGGATGATGCAATCCTCGCTTACGCGCTCGAGCTCGTCGTGCACGAGGCCGGGCACGAGATGGTCGGTCCGTTCCCGACCGCCGCCGCTGCGCTGGGCGCGATCGGCGAGATCGGTCCCGACGTCGCGTTCGTCGATATCGGGCTCGACGGGCTGACCAACGGCGTCGCGCTGGCCCAGGTCCTGACTGCGCGCTTCGGCACCACCGTCTTTCTGGTTTCGGGCGACCGCCGCACCGCGCTCGGTTCGCGCGGCGCCGCCTATGGCTTCATCGAGAAGCCGGCGACCGAGACCACCTTCCGCGCCGCGCTGGTGCATGCCACCGCCGTGCGCGGCGGCGCCACCGAAGCGCTGCCGGCCGGCATCGTGCCGCTCGCCGCCGCCGCGGCGTGAATTCGGATTTCCGGCGGGCGCTGCCGAACGCGCTGACCGTCGCGCGCGCCGCCGCGGTCGTTCCGGTCGCGATCCTTTTGTTCGCCGATCAGCGCGGCGCCGCGCTGGTGCTGTTGGTCGTAGCCGCGCTCACGGATTTCTTCGACGGCTGGTTGGCGCGGCGCTGGAACGCCAGCTCCGCCTTCGGCCGCATGCTCGATCCCATCGCCGACAAGCTGCTGGTCGGCGGGCTCCTGGTCGTGCTGGTGGCGACCGGCGACGTCGCAGGCTGGTCCCTGATTCCGGTGCTGGCGATTCAGCTGCGCGAGATCCTGGTTTCCGGCCTGCGCGAGCACGGCGTTTCGCTGCCGGTCACGCAACTCGCCAAATGGAAGACGGCGGCGCAACTCGGCGCCACCGCGCTGCTGGTCGCGGGCGTCGAGCCGTTCGCGACGGTTGCGTTATGGGCTGCGGCGCTCCTCACGGTTTGGACCGGCATGTCCTATTTGCGGGCCGCGCTGCGGACTGCGTAACGAGAATGGTGTGACCGTTCGGTGACCTTGGTGACAAAGCCGGGGTTATTGGCAAGTCACGGTTCCGTTCTGTCGAAATCCACGTTTGTACCTCGTCAACGGGCACCGATCGCCCGCACTTTTGCACGAGGAGAAACGACGTGCCCGCGACCGGTATCTGGCTGACCGACGGATCGACGCTCAATGCCTTCGATCCCCTGACGAACACCAAAACAACCGTCGGAACGACGGGCGTTGCAGGGCTTGTCGACATCGCCGTGGGCGGCGATGGCAAGCTCTTCGCAATCAGCGACACCACCCTCTATCGATTGGACGAGACGACCGGCAGCGCCACCAGGATCGGCGATCTCGGTGTGCTGCATGCGACCGCGCTCGCCGCTGCGCCCAATGGTGCGCTGCTGCTCGCGACCGCCGATAGCGGCACGCTCTATCGTGTCGATGCGACCACCGGGTCGGCGACGTCCTACGCTGCATCGGCGTCGCACGCGCCGAGCGGCGCCGCCGGCGGGCTCGTCGATCTGATCGCATTGAATGGCGAACTGGTGGGGTTGCGCGCCGACGGCACGCTGGCCGCGTACGAACTCGAGAACGGCAAATTCATCGGCACGCTGACGACCGAAGCGGTCCATGCCTCCGGCCTCGCGGTCGGCGCAGACGGTCATCTCTATGCATTCGGCAACGGCCAGGCCTGGGCGATCGACGTCAATGACGGATCGATCGGCCCGGCGATCGCGCTGTCGTCGAACATCACCGGCGCCGCTTCCGCGCATGAGGCCGCCGCGATGCCGTGGCTCGGGACGTCGGGGACCGACGCGATCGGCGGCTCGCCGTTCGCCGACCTGGTCTTCGCCGGCGCCGGTGACGACACGATCTCCACCGGACCGGGACACGACGTCATCGTGGGTGGTGCGGGCAACGACGCGATCGACGGTGGTTCTGGAATCGACGAGGCGCGTTTCAGCGGCCCTTACGCCGACTACAAGATCGAGGTCGGCAGGAACGGTGTGCGCGTGACCGACCAGGTCGGCAGCGACGGCGTCGATACGATCAAGAATGTCGAGATCCTGCGCTTCGAGGACAAGACCGTATTCGTCCTCGGACCCGGCGACTCGACCATTGCACGCCTTTACGCAGCCGCGTTCGGGCGCGCGCCGGACGAGAACGGATTGCGGGTGCAGCTCGACGCGTTGCATGACGGCGTCAATGCGCACGACCTGGCGTCCAATTTCCTTCAGTCGGCCGAGTTTCTCAGCCGCTACGGCACGACCACCGACGACGCAACCTATGTGCAGCTGCTGTATCGCAATGTCTTGGGCCGCGACGGCGAAGATAGCGGGTTTCGCGTGCAGGTCGACGCGTTGGCGCATGGAATCGGGCGCGACCAGTTGCTGCTGAACTTCGCCGACTCGGCCGAGAACCAGGCGCACGTGCAGGGCGACTGGTTGCTCGGCTGAAGCAGAAAAAAGGGCGTCCCCTCTAAGGGACGCCCTTTTTCATTCCGCCGGTTGAGCACCCGCCGGCACGCTGTCGCTGCCGTGCCGGCGTGAGAACAGGCGCGGCATCGCATTGATCATCGCGGTGACCAGCGCAGCGAAGAACGGCAGCGACTGCACCAGCAGCATGATCGACCACAGCAGCGCTTCGCGGTTGTGCCAGGTCATCAGATAGAGAACGAGACCGGCCAGCACCCACAAAGCCAGCATCCACTTGATCTCGTCGCGCGCCATCAGAATGCCCTGCATCAGCGCCGGACGATCTTCGATCTTGGGCGTGCGAACGAAGGGACGGCCCTTGGTGAACAAGCCGACCCACACCGCGCGACCGACCGTGTGCGTGAGGCCCATCCCGGCAAAGGCAGCGCCGATCTTGTCCCAGAAGCTGCACTTGATGCGCGCGAGATAGAGGAAGAATCCCGACAGCACCTTGAACACGAAGGCGCCGATGGTCGGGATCATGAACGCGATCGGCGGGAAGCCGAAATGCGGCGGGCGGAACGTCGGGTCCCAATTGTCTTTGACGATGTCGGCGACGAAGGGCGTTCCGACCATGCCGATGGTCCAGAAGATCGCCGCGGCCGCGAACAGAAGATGCGCGGCGTCGGCGAACCACGGCAGCCAGCCCGCGACGAAGTGATATTTCTGTCCGCCGGTCAGCGCTCGGCTGCCGCCGGGCAGGAAATTCTTCCAGTGTTTCTTGACGATCTGCACCGCGCCGTAGGCCCATCGGAAACGCTGCGTCTTGTACGCCGCGAGACTGTCGGGCACGACGCCGCGCCCAAAACTGTCAGGCGCGTAGATCGCTTCATAACCCCGCTCGAACAAGGTCAGGCCCAGCTCGGCGTCTTCGGTGATGCACCATTCCGCCCAGCCGCCCACTTCTTCGAGCGCGGTCCTGCGGATCATTGTCATGGTGCCGTGCTGGATGATCGCGTTGCGCTCGTTGCGCGCGACCATGCCGATGGCGAAGAAGCCGGCATACTCCCAATGCATCATTCGCTTGAACGTGTCGGTCTGCCAGTCGCGATAATCCTGCGGCGACTGCACCAGCGCGACTTTGGGATTGGCGAAGTTCGGCACCATCGCCGACAGCCAGTCGGGGTCGACCATGTAGTCGCTGTCGATGACGGCGACGATCTCGGCGTCTGGAGCCGTCTGCTTCAAGCCGAAATTCAGCGCGCCGGCCTTGTAGCCGGGCCAGTTGTCGAGGTGGAAGAAGCGGAACTTCTCGCCGTGCGTCTCGCGCAACATCGCGACATGCGCCTCGACCGGCTGCCACACGGCCGGGTCTTTGGTGTTGTTGTCGATCAGCAGCACTTCGAACGCGTCATATTCGAGCTTGGCGAGCGCATCGAGCGTCTCGATCACCATCGCCGGCGGCTCGTTATAGCAGGGCACGTGGATCGAGACTTTCGGCCCGCCGGTCACGCGCTGCTGGCGCACCGGCGTGACGCGACGATGCCAGGTGCCGCGCCACAGGATCTCGGTGAATTCGAGCCCGTCATTGAGCACGACGATCGCGAGCAGAAGCTGCGTGCCAATGAGGAACGACCACGCCACTGCGATCGACGGGTCGTAGACGCCGCGCGTCACCTGCGTAACCGTCCACACGAAGATCGACGCCGACGCCTGGATCAGGCCGGCAAAGAAAAACAGACCGGTGAGTTTCAGGTCGCGGCGGCGCGTCACGAACCAGACCATGCCAGGCAGCGCCAGCAACGATGCGATGGCGCACAGCGCGGGCCAGTGACGCGTCTCGACGATCGAGCCGGTCATCGGGAATTTCGGTTCGCGATTGACGTCGAACACGCCCCAGGACGTGCCCGCCGGGCCTTCGATCTGCCGCTTCCACGGCTGATCGATCGCTTCGACGATGTTGTATTCGAGCCCGTTCTCCTGCGCGTAGTTCAGGAACTCGCGGATGAACGTGCCCTGGTTGACGAGGCTGGGTTCGGCCCCGCCGACCCACGGGCCTTCGCTCGGCCAGCCGACTTCCGACAGCACGATGCGCTTGTTCGGATATTTGGCGCGCACCTGCTCGTACGCGTTCTTCACGAAGCCCAGCGCTTCGTTGATCGGCACGTTCTCCCAGTAAGGCAGCGTGTGGATCGCGATATAGTCGCAGGCCTCGGCGAGCTCGGGATATTTGAGCCAGTTGGGCCAGATCTCTGCCGTCGAGACCGGCTTGCCGGTTTCGCGCTTCACCCGCTTGATCATCGCGATCTGCTCGGGAACGGTCAGCGCCCCCGTCAAAATATGCTCGTTGCCGACCACCAGCTGCGTGACGTTGCGGTTGCGCTTGGCCATCTGGATCAGGCTGGCCAATTCCGCCTCGCGGGTTTCCTTTTCCGCGACCCAGGCGCCGGCCGTGACGGTCATGCCGTATTTGCGCGCGATCTCGGGGACCTTCTCGAGGCCGTTGATGGCCGAATAGGTGCGCACCGCCGACGCGACTTTGGAGATCTTCTGCAGATCACGGTCGAGCTGGTCGTAGCTCGGATATTTCGGCGGCTTCGACAGGGGCGACTGGTCGGGCTGGTAGCCTGCAAACGACAGGCTGGCGATCTCGCCCAGCCAGGCCTGGCCCTGCACCGGCTGGTTGATCAGGAACCAGCCGAGCACATTGGCCAGCAGGATGCAGAGGATCACCGTCGCTGATTGTGCGCGGATCTTCAGTTTCGCCATCGGGAAACGAACTCGGAGTCGGAACTTTGGGGCGGGGACCCGCCTGGATGGGCGCACTGTATGGCAAAGTCACGGCGCGGCCAGCGGGTTTCACCACGCGGCGCCTGACATCGCGCTCGGAAAATTCGGAAAGAAGGCGTGGAATTCAACGAGCCGGCCCATGCGCGGGCGACGCCTCGAGCGGGTCGCCCGTCCGCGCGCACGCGGTGTCGGACACGCGCTACCGGACCTTCCCGTTCGCGGTGCCGACCTTCCTGCGCTGGCTGTGGAACGCCAACCGGCGTCCGCAGTCCGGCTGACGATTGCTCAGCCAGTTGCCGACTGCTTGGCGGCGCGCTTGCGCTCATTGGGGTCGAGCAGTTTCTTGCGCAGGCGGATCGACTTGGGCGTCACCTCGACCAGCTCGTCGTCGGTGATGTAGGCGATCGCCTTTTCCAAGGTCATCTTGATCGGCGGCGTCAGGCGCACCGCTTCATCCTTGCCGGCGGCGCGGATGTTGGTGAGCTGCTTGCCTTTGAGCACGTTCACTTCGAGATCGTTGTCGCGCGTGTGCTCGCCGATCAGCATGCCTTCGTACACGTCGACGCCCGGGTCGATCATCATCGGGCCGCGCTCTTCGAGATTCCACAGCGCGTAGGCAACCGCCTGGCCGCCCGAATTCGAAATCAGCACGCCGGTGCGGCGGCCGGGGATGTTGCCCTTGAACGGCGCAAAGGTATGGAACAGGCGGTTCATCACGCCGGTGCCGCGCGTGTCGGTCAGGAATTCGCCGTGATAGCCGATCAGGCCGCGGCTCGGCGCGTGGAAGACGAGACGCTGCTTGCCCGCACCCGACGGACGCATCTCGACCATCTCGGCCTTGCGCTCCTGCATCTTGTTCACGACCGTGCCCGAGAATTCCTCGTCGACGTCGATCACGACTTCTTCGATCGGCTCGAGACGCTGGCCGGTCTGCTCGTCGTTGCGATAGACGACGCGCGGACGGCCGACCGAAAGTTCGTAGCCTTCGCGGCGCATCTGTTCGATCAGCACCGACAGCTGCAATTCACCGCGGCCGGCGACTTCGAACGAATCTTTTTCCGCCGTCTCGGTGATCTGCAGCGCGACGTTGCCTTCTTCTTCGCGCAGCAGACGATCACGGATCATGCGGCTGGTGACCTTGTCACCTTCGCGCCCCGCAAGCGGGCTGTCATTGACCGAGAAGGTCATGGTGATGGTCGGCGGATCAATCGGCTGCGCCGGCAGTGCTTCGGTCACCGTGATGTCGGCGATCGTATCCGCAACCGTTGCTTCTTGCAGGCCGGCGATGGCGATGATGTCGCCTGCTTCGGCTTCCTCGACCGGCACGCGATCGAGACCGCGGAACGCCAGCACTTTGGTCGCGCGTCCGGTTTCCAACACGGTGCCGTCGCGCGACAACGCGCGGATCGGCATGTTCATTTTCAAACGGCCGCGGTCGATACGTCCGGTCAAAACACGGCCGAGATACGGGTTGGCTTCGAGAATCGTCGCCAGCATCGCGAACGGCGCATCGAGTTCGACTTTCGGCGCCGGCACATGATCGACCACGAGCTGGAACAAAGATTCCATGTCGGTGGTCGGCGATTCGAGCTCGCGCGACGCCCAGCCGTTGCGGCCCGAACCGAACAAGGTCGGAAAGTCGAGCTGTTCGTCGGTCGCGTCGAGCGACGAGAACAGGTCGAACACTTCGTCGTGCACTTCGTGCGGACGCGCGTCGCCGCGATCGACCTTGTTGACGAACACGATCGGCTTCAGGCCGCGCTTCAGCGCCTTGCCCAGCACGAACTTGGTCTGCGGCAGCGGGCCTTCGGCGGCGTCGACCAGGATCAGGCAGCCATCGACCATCGACAGGATGCGCTCGACTTCGCCGCCGAAGTCGGCGTGGCCCGGCGTGTCGACGATGTTGATGCGCACGCCCTTCCATTCGACCGAGGTCGCCTTGGCGAGAATGGTGATCCCGCGCTCGCGCTCGAGGTCGTTGGAATCCATGGCGCGCTCGGCAACCTGCTGGTTGGCGCGGAAGGCACCGGACTGGCGCAGCAGCTGGTCGACCAGCGTGGTCTTGCCGTGGTCGACGTGCGCGATGATGGCGATGTTGCGAAGTTGCATGACTCGAACCCTAAGACGAACGAACGGGCGGCGCCCCGGATCCAGCGTGGATGGAGGCCCGCCCGTCTATTGCGGCGCAATATAGTGAGTCGGACCCAATTTCGCCACCGCGCATTTGCGTAGGATCGCAGAGGCGACCAAGTGTCCGGCCCCCAGGACTCCCGCTTTGCGGAGGCCTGGGATCAGCCGGCCACCCGCATTAAAGGAACCCATGCGATTCAGACCCGAGATGGCCTCGGGTCGTCACATGGGGCGGGTCGCGCTCCATCGGAGGAGGTCGGCATGAAGGGCGACAAGCAGGTCATCCTGTTCCTGAACAAGGCGCTGACCAACGAGCTGACCGCGATCAACCAGTATTTCCTCCATGCCCGGATGTTCGAGCATTGGGGCATGACCCGGTTGGGCAAGTTCGAGTACCGCGAGTCCATCGACGAGATGAAGCACGCGGACAGGCTCACGCAGCGGATCTTATTCCTCGACGGCCTGCCCAATTTCCAGGATCTGCACCGGCTCAAGATCGGCGAGAACGTGGTCGAGATCCTCCGGGCCGACCTGGCTCTGGAAAACGACGCGATTCCGCTGCTGCGCGAAGCCATCGCCCATTGCGAGCAGGTCCGCGACTACGTTTCGCGAGAGCTCTTCGCCGACATCCTCGAGAACGAGGAAGAACACGTGGATTTCCTCGAGAAACAGCTCGAGCTGGTCGAGAAAATGGGGCTGCAGAATTTCATCCAGCTCCAGACCGACCCGGCCGACGAGCAGGACTCCAGCACTGGCTAGCGGGGGATCCCCCGGAGCGCGGGCGCTGCGGCTGCGAGTCACTCGCGGAGAGCGCTTGCAACTCATTCGCAGAATCGCTACCTCAGTCTCCGGTCAGGAGGCGAGGCACCGGCATGTATGTCTGCATCTGCAACGCGGTTCGCGAGCGCGAAGTGCGACAGGCGATCGAGCAGGGCGGCGCCGCCACCCCGGCCGAGATCTATGCCCGCCTGGGCGTGACCCCCGCCTGCGGGCGCTGCGCCGACACGATCTGCGACCTGCTCGACCAGAGCGAGTCGGTCGCGGGCTGACCGGTCAGCTTTTGCGCCCGTCGATGTGGCGCTTCAGATCTTTTGACTCCTCACATGTTCCGCAGATCCGTTCCAACGCCGCGAGCTGTTCGCGCGCGTGCGGCAGGTCCTGCATCTCGACATACAGCTCGCCCAGATATTCGTGCGCGCCGCGATGGTCCGGGTTGATGCGCAGCGCCGTCTGATAGAAGCCGAGCGCCACGTCGCGCTTGCCGATCTTGCGGTTGCTGTAGCCGAGGTAATTGTTCACGTCTGCGCTTTTCGGAAAGCGCGTTTGCACCTCTTGCAGCAGCGGAATCGCGCTTTCGAACTGCTTGGCCTTGATCGCGCTCACCGCCGCGAGGAATTTGCCGTCATTGCCCGGCTCGCCGCTGCCGGTCGTGATCGTGCCAGCCGCAAAGGCGCTGCCGGCGGTGAGGGCCGTGGCCGCAAAAATCGCCAGGAACTTGGACATTCTTCTCTCCGTGGTTCGCGCGTTTTCCCGCGAAAGCCTGCCCCGTACTTGATACGGGGTGGACCGGTTCGCGCTTCAGCGAAAACGCGCCAAATCAAAAAGTCAGAAAGCATGATCCGATCCAATTGGGTCGGGTCCTGCTGTAGGACGTACGGAGACAGCCCGGGGGCCTGGTTTATTCCGGCTGAGGCGGCAGATCGCCCCAGCCTTTGCGGCGAAACCAGCGCTGCAGCAGCAAGGTCGTCACCACCGCGACTGCGGCACCCGCGAGCGTGTCGCTGAGATAGTGCGCACCGATCACGACGCGGCTCGCCGCGACGATCGCGGCCACGACCAGCAGCGGCCGTCGCCAGGCCGGCCACAACGCGGCCAACGCCAGCGCGATGGCGAAGGCGGTGTTGCTGTGACCCGACGGGAATGACGCCCAGTCGCTGCCGAAACGAAACCACCCCATGCCGTAATCGCTGTCGAGCAGGCGTGGCCGCGGGCGGCCGAACACGATCTTCAACGCATTGGTCACGAGACCCGACACCGCGACGGCGCTGAACACCCAGACGCAACGTTGCGTGAAGCGATGCCACGCCGCCCCGGCGCCACGCCGCGTCATGACGAAGCCCAGCGTCGCGCCGATCCCGCTCGGGATCAGATACCATTCGCTGCGCCCCAGGCGCGTGATCTGCCGGAAAATCGCGAAGGTGGTCGGATCGAGATCGCGCGCCGCGAGTGCCAAGGTGCGATCGAAATACCAGGCAAGGACGAAGACCAGCGCCAGCGCGACCAGCAGCAAGGCCGCGAGCCACCGGTTCACGAGCGCCGCCAGATCGTCATCACGACGCGTTTGCCGGTCGAGTAGTTGAATCCGTCGACCGTGCCGCTCGCCACCGCAGTGACGTTCTGCGCCGCGAGCGCGTCGCGGAATTCCTGGTCGAACCGTCCGTCGATCACCGCGACGTTCGCGGCGTCGGTGACCAGCGCCTGCGCCGCTTCGGTCGGACTCGCGAGATTTACGCGCGTGCCGAGGGCAATGACGAGGCTGGGCTCGTGATAGCCGGCGACGAAGATGTGCTCGGCGGGCACGTCGTTCAGCGCGCGCGCCAGGCGCGGCGCGACCCACGGTGCCTGCAAGTCCGGCAGCACCAGTCCCCAGGCCAGCGGCAGCACGATCAGGCTGCCGAGCAGCGCGGCAAGCATCGCGCGCTCGCGCGCGCCGCGACGAATCCATCGCGCCACCAGCCAACTGGTCAGCAGCGCGGCGATGCCGGCAGCAACGCCAGCGAGCTGAATCTGGCGGTCGGCAAGCATGCCGATCGACAACAGCGCCGCACCGACGACGAAGCCGCCCAGCGTCGCGAAAGCGAGCACCGCATCGCGCCAGCGGCTGCGCGTCACCGGCGCGTTGCGTTCGGCGGCGAAGGCCGCGCCCGCGAGCAGCGCCAGCGCCGGATAGAAGGGCAGCGGATAATGCGGCAGCTTGGTCGGCACCAGCTCGAACAGGATCCAGCCGGGCACCAGCCATGCCAGCAGGAAGCGCACGTCGCGATCATGGCGATTGCGCCAGGCCCAGCCGAGACCGAACAGAACGAACGCGCCTGCGGGCCAGAAGGTCAGCGGCAGCGACAGGAAATAGGTCAGCGGCGGTGCGCCATGCGCTTCCTGCGCGCCGAGCAGCTTGGGCACGAGATCGACGCCGACCGACTCTTTCAGATATTCGCCCTTGCTTGCGAACAGGATGGCGATGAACCACGGCAGCACCATCGCGACATAGAGCGGAACGCCCCAACGCCAGCGCAGCGCGCCGAGCCACGCGACGCTTCGTTCGAGCACCAGCAGCGCGAGAATGGCGATGCCGACGACGATGACGATCAGCGGGCCCTTGATCAGCGTGCCCAGTCCGAGCGCCAGCCAGAAGGCGAGCGCGGTGCGAGCATGCGCCCGTTCGGGATCGTAGATGCGCGCCAGCGCCGCCATCGCGACGGTGGTGCAGCCGAGCAAGGCCGCGTCGGTCTTGGCCAGTCGTGCCTCGACCCCGACCAGCAGCGCGCTCGCCAGCAACGCGGCGGCGACAAAGCCCGCACCCGGCCCGAACAGCCGTCGCCCCAACGCAAAGGTCGCGAGCACCGCGGCAAGTGCGCCGAGCAGCGACGGGAAGCGATAGACCCAGACCGGATTGGCGGCGTCTTCGCCGCCTGCGAGTCGCGCGCCTGCTGCCTGCAGCCAATAAATGCCGATCGGCTTTTTGTAGCGCGGCGTCGCCTGGAAGCGGATGTCGATCGCGTTGCCGCTCTCGAGCATCTGCCGCGACGCCTGCGCGAAGCGCGCCTCGTCGCGATCGGTCGCGGGCACGGTGGTCACGCCCGGCAACCACAGCGCCGCGCAGAACAGGGTGAGCAGCAACCAGGCGAGCCAGGGGCGGCCGGTGAGGCTGCGGTCGAGCGTTTCGAACATCGTGCGTCCGAGAGAGGGTCAGCTTGCGGCAGAGGTCAAGATAGCGAGGCGACGCTGCCCCGCACGGTCTCACGATGCAGCACGTAGAGACCGCTGCCGACGACGATCATGCTGCTGTAAGCGCAAAGGCCGCGACCGCGGACAGCAGCGGCGCGATGCGCGCGGGGATCACGCCACGCGCTCGACGATCAGCCTGTTGGCGGCAGGGGCGGTGTCGGAAATGCGGAAGGCATTCTGGAGGGTGGCGATGGCCGCGTCCGCCTCGTCCTGCGAACGCGCGTGAACGCGAGCCAGCGGTGCTGCACCGGGGCCGACCTTGCCGCCGAGCGGCGCCACCTCGGTGAGGCCGACGGATGGGTCGATCAGATCCATCGGCCGCGCACGACCGCCGCCGAGCTGCACGATGGCCAGCCCCAGCGCACGCACGTCCATCGAGTGAACGTAACCAGCGGTCGTGGCAGGTACGTCGACGATGACCGGCGCGGCGGGCAGATGCCGGTCGGGCTTTTCCAGCAGGTCGGTGGGACCGCCCAACTCAGTCACCATGCGCTGGAATCGTTCCGCCGCCTGTCCGCTGTCGAGCGCCGCTTCGAGCGCGCGCAGCGCTGCCGGCAGGTCGGGCGCGAGACGGCCCACGAGCAGCAATTCGGCGGCGAGCGCGAAGGTAACTTCGCGCAGCCGCGCATCGACCGGCTCGCCGCACAGGAAGTCGATCGCCTCGCGCACTTCCACCGCGTTGCCCGCGCTGGTGCCGAGACATTCATTCATGTCGGTCAGGAGCGCGATGGTCGGCAGCCCGCTGCCATTGGCGACGTCGACCAGCGCGCGCGCCAGGGCGCGCGAATCCTCGAGCGTCGCCATGAAAGCGCCGCTGCCCGTCTTCACGTCCATCACCAGCGCGTCGAGACCGGCGGCGCGCTTCTTCGACAGGATCGACGCGACGATGAGGTCGATCGATTCCACCGTCGCGGTGGTATCGCGGATCGCGTAGAGGCGGCGGGCGGCCGGCGCGATCGCCTCGGGTGCGCCGCCGATGGGGCAGCCGGCACCGTTGTCGACGTGGCGGGACAG
>JAQGIE010000012.1 GCA_028291365.1 Rhodospirillales bacterium | reverse complement strand
TCCACGGCTTCCACGTGCTGATCGGGACCATCTTCCTGACCGTCTGCCTGATCCGGCTGCTGAACGGCGCCTTCACGCCGCAGAAGCACTTCGGCTTCGAGGCCGCGGCCTGGTACTGGCACTTCGTCGACGTGGTGTGGCTGTTCCTGTTCCTGATGGTCTACGTCCTCGGCGGCGCCGGCCTTCTGGTGATGGAGCATCCGCCGGCGCTGCCGAGTGGCGGCTGAGTGTTTTCACAACGTGAAAACACGCCAGCCCGCGCGGAGCGCGGGTGAAGGCTTGCAACGATGATCCGCTTTCGTGAAGGCGAAAGCGGATCGGATGAGCGGCCAATCTTCGAGACTGCACTCCGCGCCCGCTGCCCCCGCTGCGGGCGCGGTCGTTTGTACGATGGTGCATTGGCGCTTCGCCCGGCATGCGAAGTGTGCGGTCTCGATCTGGCCGGGCAGGATCCCGGCGACGGGCCCGCGGTGCTCGGCATTTTCGTGCTCGGTTTTCTGCTGGTGCCGCTGTCGATCCTGTTCGACTGGATGTTCTCGCCGCCGCTTTGGCTGACCACGATCATCTTTGCGATCCTGCTGGTCGGCTGCGCGATCTTCGGGCTGCGCGTCGCCAAGGCCGCGTTCATCGCGCTCAATTTCCGGCATCGGAAAGACCTGTCATGAGGTTGCGCAAGATCGGCATGCTGGCGCTGGTGCTCGCCGTGATCACCGGCGCGCTCGGCATCTGGCAATTCGAGCGGCTGCAGTGGAAGCGCGCGCTGCTCGCCGATCTCGACGCGCGCGCCGCAGCGGCGCCGGTCGATCTGCCGGCCGTGATCGACGATCCCGCCGCCTGGGAATTTCGCCGCGTGCGCGTGCGCGGCCAGTATGACGGCCAGACGCTGTGGCTGAACCGGCCGCCCCAACAGGGGGACGAGCCGGGCAGCGACCTGCTCGCGGTGCTGGTGCGCGACGACGGGTCGAAGCTGGTGGTCGATCGCGGCTGGGTTGCGCTGAACACCGCGCATGACGCCTTTCCCGTCGCCGGCGCGATCGAGCGCGTCGGCGTGCTGCGCGTCGCACATCCGCCCAATTTCTTCGTGCCGCCCAACGAGCCCGGTGCGCATCGTTTCTTCTGGGTCGACCCGCCCGCCGTCGTCGGCGGCCCGACGCCGCCGATCTGGATCGCGCTGGAGCCGGGTCAGGAGCGAGGACCGATCGCCACGGGCGGGCCGCGCTCGTCCGACGTACCCAACAACCATCTGCAGTATCTGCTGACCTGGTTCAGCCTGTCGGCGATCTTGCTTGGCATCGCGGTGCGCGACACGCTGCGCCCCGCATGAAGACCTATCGCGAACTCGAAGCCCGCTTCGCCCGCCTTGCCGATCTCGGCGCCGCGCTCGCGGTGTTGGGCTGGGACGAGCGCACCATGATGCCGGCCGGCGCCAGCCCGGTCCGCGCCGAGACCAATGCCGGGCTGCGCGTGCTGAGCCACGAGCTGCTGACCGGCGCCGAGCTCGGCGACCTGCTCGACAAGGTCGATTCCGAACACAACCAGCTCGACGAATGGCAGCGCGCCAATGTCGCCGAGATGCGCTGGCAGCGTCTGCACGCGACCGCGGTGCCGGCCGATCTCGTGCACGCGCTGGCCATGATCGAATCCAGGACCGAGATGGCGTGGCGCGCGGCCAAGCCGGCCAATGACTTTCCCGCCGTGCGCGCGCTGCTCGAAGAGACCGTCCGGCTGGTGCGCGAAGCGTCGGTGGCGAAAGCCGAAGCGCTCGGCCTCTCGCCCTATGACGCGCTGATGGACCAGTGGGATCCCGGCCTGCGCACCGCGTTCGTCGATCCGATCTTCGACGCCTATGGGCGGTTCCTTCCCGGCTTTCTCGAACGCGTGCTCGAGAAACAGTCGCGCGAAGACCTGCTGCCGATCGAAGGTCCGTTCCCGATCGAGCGCCAGCGCGCGCTGGCGCTCGACGCGATGCGCGCCGTCGGATTCGACTTCAACCGGGGTCGCCTGGACGAGTCGCTCCACCCGTTCTGCGGCGGTGCCCCGGGCGACGTGCGCATCACCACGCGATACGACGAACATGATTTCGCGCGCTCGCTGATGGGCGTGCTGCACGAGACTGGTCACGCAATGTACGAGCTCGGCCTGCCGGAAGCGTGGCGGCGCCAGCCGGTCGGCGAGGCGCGCGGCATGACGGTGCATGAAAGCCAGTCGCTGCTGGTCGAGATGCAGGCCTGCCGCTCACGCGAGTTTCTCGCCTGGCTGGCGCCGCAGCTGCGCGCCGCATTCGGCGGAAGCGAAGCCGTTCGTGACGCCGCCTCCGGCGGCGGCGCGTGGAGCGAGACCAATCTGCGCCGCCATCTCACGCGGGTGCGGCGCAGCTTCATCCGCGTCGACGCCGACGAGGTCACCTATCCGGCGCATGTGATCCTGCGCTACCGGCTGGAACGTGGGCTGTTGTCGGGCGATCTGCCGGTTGCCGATCTGCCCGACGCCTGGGCGCACGGGCTTCAGACGCTGCTCGGGATCCGGCCGCCCGACGATCGCCGCGGTTGCCTGCAGGACATTCACTGGTATTCGGCGACGTTCGGCTATTTCGCCACCTATTCGCTGGGCGCAATGACCGCGGCGCAGCTGTTTGGCGCGGCCGCCATCGCCGAGCCCGGACTCCGCGACGATCTCGCGCGCGGCGATTTCCGGCGGCTGATGGGCTGGCTGCGAACCAATGTTCATGCGCAGGGGCGGCGCTTCTCGACCGAGGCGCTGGTGACCCGCGCCACCGGCCGTCCGCTCGACCCCGCGATCTTCCAGGCCCATCTGCAGCGCCGCTATCTCGACGAGGCCTAGAAGAAGGCCGGGAAGCAGGGCTTCCGTGCGCCCGCGCTGCTTGTCGCTCGGGCGCCCCGTCGATAGGGTCCGGCCCCATTCAGCCATGCGGTACGCCAGCACCAGGGGCCAGGCCCCAGCCCTCGATTTCGACGACGTGCTTCTCGCCGGCCTCGCGGCCGATGGCGGACTCTACGTCCCGACCGAATTTCCGCGCCTGGACGTCGTCCCGGCCGCGACCGCGCCGTACCAGGATTTCGCCACCGCGACGCTGACGCCGTTTCTCGGCAACAGCCCGCTCGCCGCCGAACTGCCGGCGCTGGCCAGACAGGCCTATGCGCGCTTCGATCACGCAGCGGTGCTGCCGCTGCTGCAGCTCGATCACCGCACCTGGCTGCTCGAGCTGTTCCACGGCCCGACGCTCGCCTTCAAGGACGTGGCGCTGCAACTGCTGGGCTTGCTGTTCGATCACGCGCTGGCGCGCCGGCAGCGGCGCATGACGGTGGTCGGCGCGACCTCGGGCGACACCGGCTCGGCCGCGATGGAAGCGCTGCGCGATCGCGCCGCGGTCGACGTGGTGATCCTCTATCCGCACGGCCGCACCAGCGAGGTGCAGCGGCGGCAGATGACGACGATCCCGTCCGCCAACGTCCATGCGGTCGCGATCGAAGGCACGTTCGACGATTGCCAGGACATGGTGAAGGCGCTGTTCGCCGATACCGAATTCCGCGACCGGCACGGCCTGTCGGCGGTGAACTCGATCAACTGGGCCAGGATTGCTGCGCAGAGCGCGTACTACGTCGCCGCCTGCGCGCGGCTCGGCTGGAAGCCGACCGCGTTTTCGGTGCCGACCGGCAATTTCGGCAATGTCTATGCCGCCTATGTCGCGCGCGCGATGGGCGCGCCGGTGGCGAAGCTCGTGGTCGGCACCAACAGCAACGACATTCTCACGCGGTTCTTCAATTCCGGCCGGATGGCGTCGAGCAAAGTCGTGCCGACGCTGAGCCCGTCGATGGACATCCAGGTCTCGTCGAATTTCGAGCGCCTGTTCTTCGAGCTGACGGGTCGCGACGCCGGCCGCGTGCGCGACACGATGGCGGGCTTTCGCGCCGCGGGTAGCTTCGACGTGTCGCCGGCCGAACTGAAACAGGCGACCGATCTCTTCGCCGCGGCTGCCATTGACGACGAAGCGACCATCGCGGAGATCCGCCGCACGCGCGCCGCCACCGGCATCACGATCGACCCGCATAGCGCGGTCGGTCTGGCCGCGTCGCGCCGCGTGCAGCTCGATCCCGACATGCCGCTGGTGTCGCTCGCCTGCGCCCATCCGGCGAAATTTCCCGACGCCGTCGAACGCGCTACCGGCGAGCGCCCCAAACTTCCGCCGCATCTCGCCGATCTGTTCGATCGGCCCGAACGCACGACCATTCTGCCCAACGATCTCGCGACGGTGCGCAGCTTCGTCGATCGCGTTGCGCTCGCCAGGACCGCCGCATGACCGTCAAAATCACGACTCTCGCCAACGGGCTGCGTGTCGCCACCGACACGATGGCCGCGGTTGAAACCGTTTCGCTCGGCATCTGGACCGCCTGCGGCACGCGGCACGAAAGCGCCGCGGTCAACGGTGTCGCGCATCTGCTCGAACATATGCTGTTCAAGGGCACCAGGCGCCGTTCGGCCCAAGCGATCGCCGAAGAAATTGAAGCGGTCGGCGGTCAGATCAACGCCTACACGGCGCGCGAGAACACCGCCTATTACGTGCGCGTGCTTCGCCAGGACGTGGCGCTGGCGCTCGATATCCTTGCCGACATTCTGCAGCATTCGGTGTTCGACGCCGAAGAGCTCGGCCGCGAACGTTCGGTCGTGCTGCAGGAAATCGGGCAGGCGCACGACACGCCCGACGACATCATCTTCGATTTCTTCCAGGCGACCGCCTTTCCCGACCAGCCGCTCGGCCGTCCCGTGCTCGGCACCGCCGACACGGTCGGCACCATGCCGCGCCAGGCGCTGGTCGATTACATCACCGGCCACTACGCACCGCAGCGCCTGGTGCTGGCGGCGGCGGGCGCGATCGAACATGACCAGCTCGTCGCGCTGGCCGAACGCGCTTTCTCGAGCCTGCCGACCAAGACCGGCCCGGAGCCGCTGCATGCGCGCTATGTCGGCGGCGACTTCCGCGACGGGCAGGATCTCGAGCAGCTGCATCTGGTGCTCGGCTTTCCGTCGGTCGGCTATCACTCGCCCGATTATTACGCCCATTCGGTGCTGTCGACCTTGCTCGGCGGCGGCATGTCCTCGCGCCTGTTCCAGGAAGTGCGCGAGAAGCGCGGGCTGGTTTATTCGGTCTACAGCTTCACCGCGGCCTACGAGGAATGCGGTCTGTTCGGCGTCTATGCCGGCACCGGCGCCGACCGGATCGAAGAATTGATCCCGGTCGTCGCCGACCAGCTGAACGGCGTGCGCAAGGGCATCACCGAAGACGAGGTGCAGCGATCGCGCGCGCAGATGAAGGCGAGCCTGCTGATGAGCCAGGAAAGCACCATGGCGCGCGCCGAGCAGCTCGGGCAGCACATGCTGATTTTCGGCCGCCCGGTGCCGACCCAGGAAATCCTCGCCAAAATCGACGCGGTCGATGCCAAGGCGGTCGAGCAGGCGGCCGAAGCGACCTTCACGCAGCGGCCCACGCTGGCGGCGCTGGGCCCGCTCGGCCGACTCGAATCGTTCGAACGCTTCTCCGCGCGCCTGACCTGAGGCACGCTTCGCTTCACGCATGATCCGGCTGCCGCGGACTGAACTACCACCGCCTTCGATCCGTCTCGACGGACCGCGCGCCTCCGTGCGGCCGCCGGCACCGGCGGATTTTCGCGCCTGGGCCGATCTGCGCGATCGCAGCCGCGGCTTCCTCGCCCCGTGGGAGCCGACCTGGGCGCCGGACGCGCTCAGCGAGAACACGTACCAGCGCCGGCTGCGCCGCCAGGCCGCCGAATGGCGCGCCGACGAAGCCTACAATTTCCACGTGTTCGATCGCCGGACCGGCCAGCTCGTCGGCGGCATCGGCCTCACCAACGTGCATCGCGGCGTCGCGCAGATGGGCTCGCTCGGCTACTGGATCGGCGAGCCCTTTGCGCGTCGCGGCTATACCAGCGAGGCGGTGCGGCTGGTGGTCCGCTTTGCTTTCACCACGCTGGGCCTGCACCGCGTCGAGGCGGCCTGCGTGCCCGAGAACGAGCCCAGCCGTTCGCTGCTGGAAAAAGTCGGCTTCGTGCGCGAAGGCTACGCGCGCGCCTATCTCAAGATCGCGGGCACATGGCGCGATCACCTCACTTTCGCCATTCTCGATTCGGATCCGCTGCCGGATCCCTGATTCCCGCGGGACATGAAGATGCTCGACGCAGCCGCCTATCTCGACGGCGAATTTGCCGAACATGAGGACGTCGTGCGCCGGACGCGCGCGATGATGGGCGCCAACTTTGCCAGGCTGGTCGACATGGCCGAGGCGTCGCTGCGCGCCGGCGGCAAGCTGCTGCTGTTCGGCAATGGCGGTTCGGCAGGCGACGCACAGCATATCGCGACCGAACTCACCGTCCGCTACGTCGCCGATCGCGCGCCGATCGCCGCCATCGCGCTCACCACCGACACCTCGGCGCTGACCGCGATTGGCAACGATCTCGGTTTCGAGCAGGTCTTCGCGCGCCAGGTCGCGGCGCTGGGCCGGCCCGGCGATCTCGCCATCGGCATTTCGACCTCGGGCAAAAGCCCGAACGTGCTCGCAGGTCTCGCCACCGCGCGGGCGTTGGGGCTTTCGACCGCTGCGCTGGGTGGCAAGGATGGCGGCGCGTTGGGCGCGCACGCCGACGTGGCGCTGATCGTCCCGTCGGATACGACCGCGCGCATTCAGGAGATGCACATCACCATCGGCCAGGCCCTGTGCGGCGCGCTGGAAAAGCGGCTGGGGTTGGTAACCTAGGCGCGCAGCGCCTGGTGGCCTTCAACGAATCCGGGAGCCGCTTCGCGGCTGTTACGCGTGCCCCGCGTCGCTGACCAAAAGCGCCGGATCGATGCCGAGCTTGCGCAGCGCGCGCTCCCATTTGTTTTCCAGCAGCCCGTCGAACAGCAGATCGGGATCGGCCGGCGCGGTCAGCCAGCCATTCTGCTGGATTTCGGCGTCGAGCTGGCCGGCGTCCCAGCCGGCATAGCCGAGCGCGAACAGGCTGCGTCGCGGCCCGTGCCCGTCGGCGATGGCACGGAGAATGTCCAACGTCGCGGTCAGCGCGATGCTCTCGTCGACCACGATCGAATCGTCACCGATCACGTCGGTCGTGTGCAGCACGAAACCGCGCGCCATCTCGACCGGCCCGCCAAAATGCACGTGCTGGCCGCTGAGGCGGATCGACGGCTCGATTCCGAGCTGCGACATCAGCTCGTCGAACGTGACCGCCTCGAAGGCGCGGTTGACGATGATGCCCATCGCGCCCGACGCCGAGTGCGCACACAGATAGAGAACCGACTTCTCGAAGCGGGGATCGGGCATCCCCGGCATCGCGATCAGCATCTGTCCGCCCAGATAGGCGGGATCGGATGTCAGTTTGGGCATTGTCCCTAACGTGGATTTCGCAGGCGCCGCTGCCAAGGGGCCTCGACGCGATCAACCGGCACTGCTACCGGAGCGGGCATTCTTTTTGAGCAGGAGCCACGCGATGACGATCAAAGTAGGTGACCGCATTCCGTCGATGACGTTGAAGCGGCTCGGGTCGGACGGGATGGAAGAGGTCAAGACCGACGACCTGTTCAAAGGGCGCGTGGTGCTCTTCTCGGTTCCCGGCGCCTTCACCCCGACCTGCTCGGCCAAACACCTGCCCGGTTTCGTAAATCAGGCGGGCGCGTTCAAGGCCAAGGGCGTCGACCGCATCGTTTGCCTGTCGGTCAACGACCCGTTCGTGATGAAGGCCTGGGGCGACTCGCAGAATATCGGCGACAAGGTCGAGATGCTGCCCGACGGCAACGGCGACTTCACCAAGGCGCTTGGGCTGGTGCTGGACGGAACCAAAAACGGTCTCGGCCTGCGCGGGCAGCGTTTCGCCATGTTCGTCCAGGACGGCGTGGTGAAAGACCTCCAGATCGAAGCGCCCGGCCAGTTCGACGTGTCGAGCGCCGAGTCGATGCTGAACAAGGTGGCCGCCTGATCCGCGCCGGCCTTTTCTTCGTCGCGCTGTGTTTCAGCGTCGGCACGGCTGCGGCTGCGGCTGCGGCTGCGGCTGCGGCTGCGGCCGCGCCGACGCCGGAGCAGCGCGACGACCTCATCGCCGTCCGCGACCAGATGCTGGCGGCGATCGCACCGTGCGACCAGAAGATGGGCGATCTCACCGAAAGCCTGGCGCAGAGCAAGCCCGGCAGCGGCCCGGCCGTGACCCGCGCCATCGCTGACGAAGCCGATCGCATCTGCGAAGCGGCCCGCACCGCCTTTGTGACGATGCGCGTGCCGAACTCGATCGATCCCAACGCGCAGGCGATGGTGAAGACGGCGGGCCAGAAATGGTCGGCCGCGATGGCGGCGCGCCGCCGCGCCGTCTCGCTGGCGCGCGAGTATCTGTTGAAGTCCGACAAGGCGACCGCCGAAGCCTATCGCAAGCGCCTCGAAGCGGCGCAGGAACAGATCGGCGATGGCGTCCAAATGCTGATGGCCGCCGGTAAATCGGTCGGCGTCGACCTGATGAAATAAAACGCACCCCCGCGCAGCCGCACGGGGGTGTTTTTCTTTGCTCGGCGCTTACTCGGCGGCGTGCTTCATCGCCGAGACCTGGTCGTGGCCGCGCTTCACGCTGGTAAAGGCCCGCTGGATCACCAAACGGGTTTCCGCGGTCAGGTCGGGATCCTTCAGCGCGTCTTCGAACTTGCTCTTGATGTGGTCTTCGCCGCGCTCGACTTCTTCGATGACGCGCTTGTTGTCGTTGCCGACGATCTTCTTCAGATCGAGGAAGACGCGGTGCATTGCAGCCAGCGTGGTGCCCTCGTCCTCGGGCGTGCCGCCCAGCGCGCGCACCTGGTCCTGCAACAGAGCGACCACTTCGCGGCGCTCACGGGCGCGCGTCTCGAAGAGCTGCTTCAGCCCGCTGTCCGTTGCGTCCTCGGCAGCGCGCTCGTACCCGTCGGCGCTGTCCAACGTGGTCGCGATCAAAGAATTCAGCGTGCTGATGTCGTGGTCGCGATCGGCCATCGAAATCTCCGAAGTTCGGGTTGGGAGCCCCACTTCAACTCTTCGGCGGATCAGGAGTTCCGATTCAGCTGTCGCGCAGCGCCTTGATGGCGCCGGTGGCGAGCTTGTCGGCGCGTTCGTTTTCGGGATGGCCGGCATGGCCTTTGACCCAGCGAAACTCGACCGCGTGGCGTTCGAGCGCCGCTTCGAGCCGTTGCCACAGATCTACATTCTTGACCGGTTTTTTATCGGCGGTTTTCCAGCCGTTCACTTTCCAGCGCGGCACCCATTTGGTGATGCCGTCGCGTACATAGATGCTGTCGGTGTGCAGCACGACGCGCGACGGGCCTTTGAGCGCTTCGAGCGCCGAGATCGCGCCCATCAGCTCCATGCGATTGTTGGTGGTCGGGTTTTCGCCGCCTGACAATTCCTTTTCGTGCTCGCCGGCGCGCAGCACCGCGCCCCAACCGCCGGGGCCGGGATTGCCGCTGCAGGCCCCGTCGGTCCAGATCTCGACTTCGTGCATGTTTGCTTCTGTTGCTCTCTAGACTAGGCGCCGCCGACGAAGGTCGCATCGCCGTCCAGCTCGCGATAGTCGCAGGTCAGTTCTTCACCGGCAGCGATGTCGCGCCGCGCGATCGATTCGGCGCCGCTATTGTCGATATTGGGATCGTCGGCGTGATTGATGAAGCGCGTGTCGTCGAACGACAGCAGCAACCCGCCGGGAAAGAACGCGCTTTCGAACGCGTAGCGATCAAGGAATTCGCGCGCCAGCGCCGGCAGGCCGGCAAGGCGCTCGTCGGGAATGATCTGATCCAGCCCCGGCGCGAAGCGCCACACGACGCTGCCGGCCGCGATCGGCTGCGCCGCGAACAGGCCCAGCCCGTGGATCGGACTTACCGCGACATAGGTCGGCACCAGCATCATGGCTCTAAGCCGTATTCGCTCGCGTCGCGCACCTGGCGATGGAAGCGCAGCTTGCGCGCATATTCGAGCGGGTCCTTGACCCGCACCAGCGCGCCGTCGACGCGATTCAGCCAGTCATAGAGCCGCGTCAGCAGAAAGCGCAGCGCCGCGCCGCGCGCCAGGATCGGCAAGGCGGCGCGCTCGGCCGCGCTCAGCGGACGCACGGCGGCGTAGGCGCGCATCAGCGCGCGCGCCTTGGTTGCGTTGAAGGCGCCGTCCGGCTCGAAGCACCAGGCGTTCAGGCAGATCACCAGGTCGTAGGCGAGCGCATCGGTGCAGGCGAAATAGAAATCGATCAGGCCGCTGAGACGGCCGTCCTGAAAGAACACGTTGTCGGGAAACAGATCGGCGTGGATCACGCCGGTCGGCAGATCGCTCGGCCACGCCGCTTCGAGATGAGTCAGCTCGGCGGCGACCGAGGCAGCCAGCCCCGCTTCGCATGCATCGGCGCGCGCCATGCAGGATTCGGCAAGGCTGCGCCAGCCGTCGAGCGACAGCGAGTTGCGCCGCGCGTGCGGAAAGTCGGCGCCCGCGACATGCAGCGAGGCCAGCGCGGCCCCCAGCGCGCGGCAATGTTCGACCGTGATCTTGCGCGGCCACATCCCGGTCAGGAAGGTGATGATGGCGGCCGGCCGGCCCGCCAGGTTGCGCAGCGCGCGACCGTCTTTTCCGTTCACCGGCAGCGGACAGCCCACGCCTTTGCCCGCGAGGTGCTGCATCAGATCGAGAAAGAACGGCAGGTCGGCCGGATCGACGCGCTTTTCGTACAGGGTCAGGATGTACGGGCCCTGCGTCGTCACCAGCAGGAAGTTCGAATTCTCGACGCCTTCGGCGATGCCCTTGCAAGACAGCGCTTCGCCGATCGCGTACTCGGCGAGGAAATCGCGCAATTCGTCGTCGGTCGGTTCGGTATAGACAGCCATGGCGCGGTGTTTGTAGCGCGGCGGAACCCGCCGCGGAACGGCAGGTTCAAGGGGGCGAGAGGAGAGCCCCCCGCATGACCGACCAGCCCAGGACCATTCCGCCCCAGAGCCAAGATCGCCAGCCCGGTCGCGAGACCGAGATGACTCCGCAGCCGCAGGACCGTGCCGAGGACTATCGCGGCAGCCGAAAGCTCGCGGGCAAGGTGGCGCTGGTCACCGGCGGCGACAGCGGCATCGGCCGGTCGGTTGCGATCCATTTCGCCAAGGAAGGCGCCGACGTCGCGATCCTCTATCTCTCCGAGCACCAAGACGCCGAGCAGACGCAGGCGCTGGTCGAGCAGGCCGGGCGCAGCGCGATCCTGATCGCGGGCGACGTCGGCAACAGCGAATTCTGCAACGAGGCGGTCGCGCGCACGATCAAGTCGTTCGGCCGGCTCGACATACTGGTCAACAACGCGGCCGAGCAGCATCTCGCCGAGAGTCTCGAAGACATTGACGACGAGCAGCTCGAACGCACCTTCCGCACCAATATCTACGGCTATTTCTTCATGGCGCGCGCGGCGCTGCCGCATTTGAAAGAGGGGGCCTGCATCGTCAACACGACCTCGGTGACGGCCTACAGGGGCAACCCGCAACTGGTCGACTATGCGGCGACCAAGGGCGCCATCGTCGCCTTTACGCGCTCGCTCGCGATGCAGCTCGCCGAGCGCGACATTCGCGTCAATGCAGTGGCGCCCGGACCGATCTGGACGCCGCTGATCCCGGCGTCATTTCCGCCCGATCGCGTCGCCCAGCACGGCAAACATTCGAAGCTCGGCCGACCGGGCCAGCCCGACGAAGTCGCGCCCAGCTACGTGTTTCTGGCGTCGAAGGATTCGAGCTACATGACGGGGCAGGTGCTCCACCCGAACGGCGGCGAAGTGGTGAACGGCTGACCACTCGTCGTCCCCGCGAAAGCGGGGACCCAGGAGTCTCCGCGAGACGGCGATGCCAGTTAGCGCCCAGCCAGCCCGGCGCCGCGCGCGAGCACGCGTTTGCGCGCCGCACCGCTGTCGGCGTCCGACACGTACAGCAGCCCGGCGATCTTGCGCATCAATGCGTTCTCGCGGTCATGCAGCACGCCATCGGCATAGACGACGTCCCACAGCATCTCGATCAGCTTGACCCGGTCGCGCGGTGCGACTTCGGCAATCAGCGGTCGGATGGTGCGGAACAGATCGACGTCGTTCTTGGCTTGGCGGAGGGCGGCTTCGATCAAGGTGCGTGCAGCGGCGGGATCGAGATGGAAGGTGCGATAGGCGATGTCGCACATCCGGTCGATCTCGCGCGGCTCGACGGTGCCGTCTTCGAGCGCCATATGCGCCAGCAGCGCTGCCGCGGCGCGATGCACGGGCAGGGCGTCGATCTTGGGACGATCGTCCTGGTCGGGGGACGCAAACCAGCGTCGGAGAATCTCAAGCAGCGCCATTGGCGGCAGGCTAGCTGTTTTGCTGCCGACTGGGTACCGGCTCGCTCAGGCCACCAGCGCTCGCGGCAGCTTGAAGACGACGCTCTCCTCGGCGATTCGGGTTTCTTCCAGTGTCACCTCGAATCGCTGCCGGGCCTCATTGACGAGTTCCTGCACCAGCGCCTCGGGGGCGGAGGCGCCGGCGGTCACGCCGAGCCGGCGCACCCCGTCCAGCCAGCGCCAGTCGATCGCGGTCGCGTCCTCGACCAGCATCGCCTTGGCGCAGCCCTGGCTCAGCGCCATCTCCACCAGCCGATTCGAATTGGACGAGCTGGGCGAACCCACCACCAGCATCGCGTCGACGCGATTCGCCACCGCCTTGACGGCAAGCTGGCGATTCGTCGTGGCGTAGCAAATGTCCTCGCTGCGCGGTCCGGCGATGTTGGGAAAGCGTGCCTTCAGCGCCGCCACCAGCGACGCGGTGTCGTCGATCGACAGGGTCGTCTGCGTGCAATAGGCGAGGCGCGTACCCGGTTCGACCGACAGTGCGGCAACGTCGCCCACGGTCTCGACCAGCAACACCGCGCCGGGCGGCAACTGGCCGATCGTGCCTTCGACTTCGGGATGGCCCTCATGGCCGATCAGCACGACGGTGCGGCCCTCGGCGAAATGGCGCTCGGCCTCGCGATGGACTTTGGAGACCAGCGGGCAGGTGGCATCGAAATAGGCGAGACCGCGCCGATTGGCTTCGGCCGGCACCGATTTGGGCACGCCATGCGCGGAGAAGACGACGTGGCCGTGATCGGGCACCTCGGCCAGATCCTCGACGAAGATCGCGCCCTTCCGCTTGAGCTGCTCAACAACGTGGCGATTGTGGACGATCTCGTGGCGCACGAAGACGGGCGCGCCATGGCGCGCCAGCGCCTGTTCGACGATCTGCACGGCCCGATCGACGCCCGCGCAAAAGCCGCGCGGGCCGGCGAGAAGAATGGTGAGCGGGCGCTTCATGGCTTTTCCACAGGCGGGCTTGATGGTCCGACCTCTAAACGCACGTGGGGGCAAGACAAGTCCAACGCAAGTTCGATCGGATTGCCGCAGTTGACGGGCGGAGGCGCGGAGGTCAGGTTCGGCCCACGTCGACAGCCCCGCCGCGGGAGAGACCGTCCTTCGAGGACGGCGCCGAAGGAGCAACCGCCCCGGAAACTCTCAGGCAAAAGGACCGCGCGCGGGTCGACGCTCTGGAAAGCCGGCGGACACGCCGCACCGACGGAGTAACCTTGGCGACGCGCATCTGAGCGCCGAGGGAATCTCTCAGGTCTGCGACAGAGGGGGCTCGAACACCGCACCGGTTGTGCGGCGAACCGAGACTCTGTCGAGGCTGCTTTGGGCGACTCATTTTCCGGACCGCTTCTCCGCACACCGCTGCACGCGCTGCATGCCGAGCTTGGTGCCAAGCTGGTTCCGTTCGCGGGCTACGACATGCCGGTCCAATATCCGGCCGGCATTCTGCGCGAACATCTTCATGTGCGGGAGAAGGCCGGGCTGTTCGACGTCAGCCATATGGGCCAGGCCTTGTTCGAAGGCGCCGACGCGATCGCGGCGCTGGAGACGCTGGTGCCCGGCGACGTGGCCGCGCTCGGCGACGGGCAGATGCGCTACACGATGCTGACCGACGACAAGGCCGGCATCCTCGACGACCTGATGGTGACGCGGCTTTCCGCCGACCGTCTGTTCCTGGTCGTCAATGCGGGCTGCAAAGACGACGACTACGCACATATGCAGGCGAAAATCGGCAGCCGGGCGAAGCTGACCCGCCGCGAGGATCGCGCGCTGCTGGCGCTGCAGGGTCCGGCCGCGGCGAGCGTGCTCGCGCGCATCGTGCCCGAGGTCGCCGCGATGAAATTCATGAGCGCGATCGAAACGCGGTTCGAAGGGATCGACGCGCTGATCACGCGCTCGGGCTATACCGGCGAAGACGGCTACGAAATCTCGGTGCCGAACGAGTCGGCCGTTCTGGTCGCGCGCCGTCTTCTGTCGCAACCCGAAATCCTGGCGATCGGTCTCGGCGCGCGCGATTCGCTGCGGCTCGAAGCGGGCCTGTGCCTGTACGGGCACGACATCGACACCAACACGACGCCGATCGAGGCGACGCTGGCCTGGACCATCTCGAAGCGCCGCCGCGCCGAGGGCGGCTTCCCGGGCGCCGCGATCGTGCAGGCGCAGCTCGCCGGCGGCACGGCGCGCAAGCGCGTCGGGATCAAGCCGGATGGTCGCGCGCCGGCGCGCGAAGGCACCGAGATCGTCGACGAAAACGGCACGCGCATCGGCACCGTCACGTCGGGCGGTTTCGGCCCCAGCGTCGAAGCGCCGGTGGCGATGGGCTACGTCGCCACCGCCGCCGCCAAAGTCGGGACGCGTGTCGGACTGGTCGTGCGCGGCAACACGCTGCCCGCCACGGTCGCTTCGATGCCGTTCGCGCCGCATCGCTATTTTAAAGCTTAATGAACAGGGGACCTCAACAATGGCCGATCTTCGTTTCACCAAAGACCATGAATGGGTTCGTCTCGACGGTGACGTCGCCACCGTCGGCATCACCGCCTTCGCGCAGGACCAGCTGGGCGACGTCGTGTTCGTCGAACTGCCCGCGGTCGGCAAGAAGGTCGAGCAGGGCAAGGACGCCGCCGTCGTCGAATCGGTGAAGGCCGCGAGCGAAGTCTATGCGCCGCTCGACGGCGAAGTGACCGAGACCAACGACGCGCTCACCGGCGACCCGGCGCTGGTCAACGCCGATCCGACCGGCGCCGCCTGGTTCTTCAAAATGCGCGTCACCAACAAGGCGCAGCTCGACGGGCTGCTCGATCAGGCGGCCTACGATTCCTACGTGAAGGGTCTCGCCTGATGCGGTATCTGCCGCTCACCGACGCCGATCGGCGCGCCATGCTGGCGAAGATCGGCGCGCCTTCGGTCGAAGCTTTGTTCCGCGACGTTCCCGACGCGGCGCATCTGCGTGGTCCGATCGCCGATCTGCCGGCGTATCAGGGCGAACTCGAAGTCGAGCGGCACATGGCTGCGCTGGCGGCGAAAAACGTGCCTGCGGGCAGCGTGCCGTTCTTCTGCGGTGCCGGCGCCTATCGCCATCACGTGCCCGCGACGGTCGATCACCTGATCCAGCGCGGTGAATTCCTCACCAGCTACACGCCGTACCAGCCCGAAGTGAGCCAGGGCACGCTGCAGGTCCTGTTCGAATTCCAGACCCAGGTCGCGCTGCTGACCGGTCTCGATGTCGCCAATGCCTCGATGTATGACGGCTCGACCGGTTGTGCCGAAGCGGTGGCGATGGCGAACCGCGTCACGCGTCGCACGCGCGCGGTTCTGTCGGGCGGCCTGCACGCGCACTACCGCGAAGTGACGCGCACCGCCGGTCACTGGACCGGCTTCGACATCGTCGCGGCGCCGGTCGATCCGACCGGCAGCGAAGACCTGATCGCCTTGATCGACGACAAGACGTCCTGCGTCGTGGTGCAGAATCCAGGCGCCTTCGGCCATGTTCGTGACCTGACCAAGCTGGCCGAAGCGGTGCACGCCAAGGGCGCGCTGCTGATCGTCGTCGTCACCGAAGCGATCTCGTTCGGCCTGTTGCCGCCACCGGGCGAGCAGGGCGCCGACATTGTCGTCGCCGAAGGCCAGTCGCTGGGCAACCCGCTCGGCTTCGGCGGACCCTATGTCGGCCTCTTCGCGGTGCGCGAGAAGTTCCTGCGCCAGATGCCGGGCCGGCTGTGCGGCGAGACGGTCGATGCCGACGGCAAGCGCGGTTTCGTGCTGACCCTGTCGACGCGCGAGCAGCATATCCGCCGCGAGAAAGCCACGTCGAACATCTGCACCAATTCGGGCCTGTGCGCGCTCGCTTTCACCATCCACCTGTCGCTGCTTGGCGAAGCCGGGCTGACGCAGCTGGCGCGCCTCAATCACGCCAAGGCGGTGAGTCTGGCCGAACGGCTCAGCGCCGTGCCCGGCGTCGAGCTCGTCACCGATGCCTTCTTCAACGAGTTCACCGTCCGGCTGAACAAGCCCGCCGCGGCCGTGGTTGATGCGCTGGTGGCCAGGAAAATCATCGCCGGCGTGCCCGCGTCGCGCCTGTGGCCGAACGAGGGCGTCGACGATCTGCTGCTGATCGCGGCGACCGAGACGACCACCGATGCCGACATGGACGCGCTGGTCGCCGGCCTGAAAGAGGTGCTGTGATGCATACGACCACCTTCACCGGCAATCGCGGCCTGGCGCAGGAAGAGGCGCTGATCTTCGAGCAGGATTCGCCCGGGCGCAGCGGCGTCGACCTGCCGGCGCCGGCGCATGGCAAGACGCGTCTCGGCGCGGTGAAGCCGCGAACCAGGATCGGGCTGCCGGGGCTCAGCGAACCGCAGGTGGTGCGCCACTACACGCGCCTGTCGCAGCAGAACTACGCCATCGACGCCGGCCTGTATCCGCTCGGCTCGTGCACGATGAA
>JAQGIE010000009.1 GCA_028291365.1 Rhodospirillales bacterium | reverse complement strand
GGCCTATGTCTGCGACGTGCGCGACGCGGCGGCAGTGACGGCGCTGGTGCAAAAGGTCGAAGCCGATCTCGGCCCGATCGACATTCTGGTGAACTCGGCCGGGCTGTTCTATGCGACCGTCGCCGGCGAGACCGCGCCCGACACGATCGATCGCATGGTCGACGTCAACCTCAAAGGCACGTTCCACGCACTGAACGCGGTGGCACCGGGCATGAAATCGCGCCAGCGCGGCTGGGTCGTCAATATCGCGTCCTGCACCGGCATCACCGGCGTGGTGCCGTTCTCGCTCTACAGCGCGACCAAGGCGGCGATCGTGATGCTGACCAAGGTGACCGCGCGCGAGCTGGCGCCGTTCGGCATCCATGTCAACGCCATCGCCCCCGGCAACACGGCGACGCCGATGAACGAGGCGATCCGCACCTTGCCCGAGCACCGCGCCATCTACGACGTGATGAAATCGATCACGCCGTCGCAGAACGTCTTCACCGATCCCGCCGACATTGCCGGCGGCGCGCTGTTCCTCGTCTCGGACGCCGCCAGGCCGATCTACGGCTCGATCCTGGCGATGGACGAAGGCGTCACGACGGGGCTGTGACGATGGCCTCCTCCGTCATCCCCGCGCACGCGGGGATCCAGGTGGTCGCACCTGGAATTGTTCGAGTTCCCTCGCGGAAATTCCTGGATCCCCGCTTTCGCGGGGACGTGTTTCGAAAGAATCTCTGATGCGCAAGGCCGACAAGGTCATCATCACCTGTGCGGTGACCGGTTCGATTCACACGCCGTCAATGTCGGACGCGCTGCCGATCACGCCCGACCAGATTGCGCAGCAATCGATCGCGGCGGCCGAGGCGGGCGCTGCGATCCTGCATCTTCATGCGCGCCTTCCCGATGGGCGGCCGACCGCCGATCCCGCGATGTTCATGGAGTTCCTGCCGCGCATCAAGCAATCGACCGACGCAGTGGTGAACATCACCACCGGCGGCGCGATGGGCATGACGATCGACGACCGGCTGGCAGCACCCCGCCGGGCCCAGCCCGAACTGTGCTCCCTCAATATGGGCTCGATGAATTTCGGCGTCTTCGCCGCCGCCGAGAAGATCACCGAGTGGAAGCATGATTGGGAGAAGGCCTATCTCGCCCAGTCCTACGATGTGATCGCCAGCAACACGTTCAAGCAGATCGAGATGATCGCGCGCGACCTGGGCGGACGTTTCGGCACGCGCTTCGAGTTCGAGTGCTATGACGTCGGCCATCTCTACACGCTGCGCCATTTCGCCGATCTCGGCGTGGTGAAGCCGCCTTTCTTCATCCAGTGCATCTTCGGCGTGATGGGCGGACTTGGCGCCGATCCCGATCATCTGGTGCATATGAAACAGACCGCCGACAAGCTGTTCGGCGACGATTACTATCTGTCGGTGCTCGCCACCGGCCGGCACCAGACGCGCATGGTGACGATGAGCGCGCTCTATGGCGGCAACGTTCGCGTCGGTCTCGAAGACAGCTTGTTTCTCAAGCGCGGCGCGATGGCGCCCGACAACGCGTCGCAAGTCGCCAAGATCCGCACCATCCTCGAAGAACTCTCCTTCGAGATCGCCACGCCCGACGAGGCGCGCACGATGCTGGGACTGAAGGGCGGCGATCAGGTCGCGTTTTAGATCTCATTCCCCGCGAAAACGGGGATCCAGGGTGTAAGCGAACAGATGTCATCACAAACGCCTGCAGCAACCGAGAAATGGATCCCCGCTTCCGCGGGGAGCAAGTTCCGCTTCGCCTGCGATACCGGCGGCACCTTCACCGACCTGCTGGTCGAATCCGACGACGGGCTGCGCATGTACAAGGCGCACACGGTTGCGGGCGATCCGGCCAAGGGCGTGCTCGACGCGTTGGGCAAGGCGGCCGCCGATCGCGGCCTCGCCCTGCGCGCCTTGCTCGAAGCCGGTGACCTGTTCGTGCACGGCACGACCCATGCGATCAACGCCATCGTGATGGGGCGCACCGCCAAGACGGCGCTGCTGGCGACGCAGGGCCACAGCGACGTCCTGGTGCTGCGCGAGGGCGGCCGCACCGATCCGTTCGACCATACGGTGCCCTATCCCGACCCGTATGTGCCGCGCGCCCTGACCTTCGGCGTGCCCGAGCGGGTCGATGCCAGCGGAACCGTCCTGACCAGGCTGGACGAAGCGCGCGTGATCGAAATCGCGCAGACGCTGGTCGAGCGCGGCGTCGAGGCGGTGGCGATCGCGTTCCTGTGGTCGATCGTCAATCCGACGCACGAGCTGCGCGTGGCCGAGCTGCTGCGCCGGCATGCGCCGGGCCTCGCGATCACCTGCAGCCACGCGCTGAACCCGACCTTGCGCGAATATCGCCGTACCTCGGCCGCGGCGATCGACGCGTCGCTGAAGCCGCTGATGACGCGCTATCTCGGCGGCATCGAAAAACGCCTGCGCGACGAAGGTTTTTCCGGTCGCGTGCTGGTGCTGACCTCGCAAGGCGGCGCCATGGCGGCGTCGGCGCTGGCCGAGGCGCCGATTCACGCGATCAATTCGGGTCCGTCGCTGGCGCCGGTCGCCGGCCGCTATCACGCCGCGCGTGAAGGCAACAACGCGAAAAGCGTTGTCGTCGCCGACACCGGCGGCACGACCTACGACGTCAGTCTCGTGCGCGATGGATTCATTCCGTGGACGCGCGAAACCTGGATCGGCGCTCCCTATCGCGGCCACATGACGGGTTTCCCCTCCGTCGACGTGAAAAGCGTAGGGGCCGGCGGCGGCTCGATTGCCTGGGTTGATTCCGGGGGCGTGCTGCATGTCGGACCGCAAAGCGCGGGCGCCGATCCAGGTCCGGCCTGCTACGGCAAAGGCGGCACGCAGCCGACCGTCACCGACGCCTCGGTCGTGCTCGGCCATCTCGACCCCGATTATTTTCTCGGCGGCAGCGTCACGCTCGACGCGAACGCGGCGCGTGCCGCCGTCGAACACGGCGTCGCGACCAGACTCGGCCTGAGCGTGGAAGAGGCGGCCAACGCCATTCTCGATCTCGTCACCGAGAACATGGTGCAGGCGATCGTCGACATCACGGTCAATCAGGGCGTCGACGCGTCGGATGCGCTGCTGATCGGCGGCGGCGGTGCGGCGGGATTGAATTCGGTCGCGATCGCGCGCCGGCTCGGCTGCGCCACGGTGCTGTTCCCCGAAACCGGCGCGGCGCTCAGCGCGTCCGGCGCGCTGATCTCCGACCTCACCGCCGAATTCCGCCGCCCATGCTTCACCGCCACGGACCGGTTCGATTTCGAGCAGGTCGCCGCCAGCTTTGCCGCGCTGGCGAGCGAGGCGAAGCTCTATGCCGAGCAGCAGAAGGGCGCGACCTTGGGCAGCACGATCAGCTTCGCCGTCGAGGCGCGCTATCCCAACCAGGTATGGGATCTCGAAGTGCCGCTCGACAATTCGAGTTTTGACGGCGAGCCGGCGGTCGAGGCGCTGCGCCAGGCCTTTCACGCCGCGCATCGCCAGGTCTTCGCCATCGACGATCCCAATTCTGCGGTCGAGCTGGTGGCGCTGGTCGCGCGCGTACGCTGCGCGCTGCGCGACCGCGACCTGCCGCGGCTGGGCAATGCTGGCGGCCGCACGCGACTTGCGGCGCGCCGCGCCTGGTTCGCATCAAGCGGCTGGTGCGAAACGCCGGTGCTGCGCATCGAAGATCTGGCGCCGGGGCAGGAGCGCGCCGGGCCCGCCATCGTCGAAACGCCGTTCACCACCATCGTGATCGATCCCGGCGCGCGCTTCCGCGCCACCTCGAGCGGCGGGCTCGCGGTCGATCCCACACCGGCGCGCGTGTCGGTGGCGGCGTAATGAATACTCGGAGCGTAGTGCGCGTCCGGACCTGCGGGGGCAGGGCCCGGCGCGCGCTACGCACGCCAGGAAGCGTGCAATGACTCAACTCGATGTCTCGAAACTGGATGGCGCCAGGCTCGCCATTCTCGCCAACCGCTTCGAAGGCGTGGCGCGCAAGATGGCGAACACGCTGCTGCGCACCGGCCGGTCGGGCGTGCTGAACCGGGCGCGCGATTTTTCCTGCTGCATCGTGACGGCGGGTTGCGACCTGCTCGCCGCCGCCGACGCGCTGCCGATCCACGTGCTGAGCGGGCCGGACCTGATGGCGCGCGCAATGCACGAATTTCATCCCGACCTGAAACGCGGCGACGCGTTCCTGCACAATTCGCCCTATCACGGCTGCAGCCACGCCGCCGATCACACCATCCTGGTGCCGGTGTTCGACGAGGCCGGGCGGCATCGTTTCACCGTGCTCGCCAAGGCGCACCAGGCCGATATCGGCAACTCGGTGCCGACCACCTATCACGGCGCCGCGCGCGACGTGTACGAGGAAGGCGCGCTGATCTTTCCGGCGGTGCAGGTCGAGCGCGGCTTCAAGCCGATCGACGACGTCATCCGCATGTGCCGGCTGCGCATCCGCATTCCCGATCAATGGTGGGGTGACTATCTCGCCATGATGGGCGCCGCGCGCATCGGCGAACGCGAACTCGAAGCGCTCGGTCGCGACGTCGGCTGGGACCAGCTCGACGCCTTCGCGGCGCAATGGTTCGACTATGCCGAGCGCCGCGCCGATGACGCCATCCGGGCGCTGCCGGCCGGCCGCACCCAGGCGACCAGCACGCATGACGCGTTCCCGGGCACGCCGCTCGACGGCATTCCGATCACCTCGATCGTCACCGTCGATCCCGGCAACGGCCGGATCGAAGTCGACCTGACGCAGAATCCGGATTGCCTGCCGTCGGGACTCAATCTCAGCGAGTCGTGCGCGCGCACCGCCGCGCTGATCGGCGTGTTCAACTCGATCGACCCGAGCGTGCCCAAGAATGCCGGCAGCTTCCGCCGCATCGACGTGCGGCTGCGCGTGAACTGCATTGCCGGGATTCCGGTCCATCCGACCAGCTGCTCGGTCGCGACCACCAACGTCGCCGACCGCGTCGCCAACGCCACCCAGTGCGCCATCGCCGAGCTCGCCGACGGGCACGGCATGGCCGAAGTCGGCGCGGTGATCCCGCCCGCCTCGGGTGTCGTCTCGGGCGTCGATCCGCGCACCGGCGCCGGCTTCGTCAACCAGGTGTTTCTGGGCTTCACCGGCGGCGCCGCGCGCGCCGGCAACGATGCCTGGCTGACCACGGCGCATGTCGGCAATGGCGGCA
>JAQGIE010000266.1 GCA_028291365.1 Rhodospirillales bacterium | reverse complement strand
GCCGCGTCGTCACCACCTATCGCCCCGACGCGGCGCTTTCGCGCGAGCGTCACCGAGACCGCCGGCTTCTACAACACGGTCGGCTTCAACGACGACACGCGCGCCTTCCTGTCGATTCCGGCGCGCCACGACGTCGCGCGCCGCGTCGACTGCGCCTATCTCGCCAAGCTGGTGGCGGAACATCGGATGACGATGGACGAGGCGCACGAGGTTGCGTTCGAACTCGCCTACAACCTCGCCAAGCGCGCCTACCGCCTCGACGGAAACGCGTCGCGGGCACGCTCGGCCTGAGACGGAGAAGATTCATGTATCGCAAGACCTACCAGGCCACGCATCCGGACATGATGCAGGGCGCCGACAACGACGCGCTGCGCGCCCGCTATTTGATCCAGGACCTGTTCCAGCCCGGCAAGCTGACGCTCGACTACACGCACAACGAACGCATGGTGATCGGTGGGGCGGCGCCTTCGGGCGTGCCGCTTGCCCTGCCGCAGCAGGCGCATGGCGCACCGTTTCTGGAACGGCGCGAGCTCGGGGTGGTGAATGTCGGTGAGGCGCCGGGGACGGTCACGGTCGACGGCAAGACGTACGAGCTGCAGCTGCGCGACGGGCTCTACGTGCCGATGGGCAGTGAAGTGACATTGGCGGGCGCGACGAAATTCTATCTCGCGAGCACGCCTGCCCATGCGCGCTTCGAGACGGTGCAGATCTCGGTCGACAAGGCGGTGCCGCTCGAGCGCGGTTCGGCCGCGACCTCGAACGAACGCACCATCTATCAATATATCGTGCCCGCGACGTGCAAATCGGCCCAGCTGCTGCTGGGGCTCACCATGCTCAAGACCGGCAGCGTGTGGAACACGATGCCGCCGCATCTGCATGACCGCCGTTCCGAGGTCTATTTCTATTTCGGCCTCGGCAAGGACGAGCGTGTGATGCATTTCATGGGCGAGCCCGACGCGGCGCGCCACATCGTCGTCGGCAACGACGAAGCCGTCATGTCGCCGCCCTGGTCGATCCATATGGGGGCCGGCACCAACGGAAGCTACAATTTCATCTGGGCCATGGGCGGTGAGAATCTCGACTACACCGACATGAACGTCATCGACATCTGCCAGCTCAAATGAACCCGTTCAGTCTGGATGGACGCGTCGCGCTGGTGACCGGCGCGAATACGGGGCTGGGGCAGGGGATCGCGGTCGCGCTCGCCGCAGCCGGCGCCGACATCGTCGCGGTCGGCCGCAGCGCGCCGCGCGAAACCGAAGCGGAAGTCGCAGGGCACGGCCGGCGCTTCCTGTCGATCGAGGCCGATCTCGGCAGCATCGCGCCGATCGACCGCGTCGTCGCCGAGGCGGCGTCGCGACTGGGTGCGATCGACATTCTGGTCAACAATGCGGGCATCATCCGCCGCGCCGACGCGATCGACGTCACCGAGGAAGATTGGGACGCGGTGATCGACGTAAATCTGAAGTCGGTCTTCTTTCTTTCGCAAGCGGTTGCACGGCGCGCGGTTGCGGCGCAGCGCGGCGCCAAGATCATCAACATCGCGTCGATGCTGTCGTTTCAAGGCGGCGTTCGCGTGCCCGCCTACGCCGCAAGCAAGAGCGCCGTAGCCGGATTGACGCGTGCGCTCGCCAATGAGTGGGCGGGACGCTCCATCAACGTCAACGCGATCGCGCCGGGCTATTTCGAAACCAACAACACCGAAGCGCTGCGTCAGGACGCGACGCGTTCGCGCGACATCCTCGCGCGCATTCCGGCGGGACGCTGGGGGAGCCCAGGCGATCTCGGTGGGGCAGCCGTGTTCCTCGCGTCGCCTGCCGCCGATTACGTGCACGGGGTGGTTTTGCCGGTTGACGGCGGTTGGCTCGCACGTTGAACCTGAACGCGCGAAACGGCCTGCGACTGCCGCGTGAAGATGGAAGGATCGTTCGACCGTGACTGCCCGCGTCGTCTGCTTCGGCGAAGTCCTCTTGCGCCTGTCGTCGCCCGACAACGAATTGCTGCTTCAGTCGCCGCACTTGCGCGTCTGCTATGGCGGCGCTGAGGCCAACGTGGCGGTGTCGCTGGCTCGCTTCGGACACGACGCGGCGATGGTGAGCTTCCTGCCCGACAACGCGCTAGGCCGCGCCGCGCTCGACGAGTTGCGTCGCCACGGCGTGGACACGCGTTTCGTACGCACCGCACCCGGGCGGATGGGACTCTACTTTCTGACGCCCGGCGCGGTGCTGCGCCCGTCCGAGATCGTCTATGACCGCGCGCACTCGTCCTTCTGCCTGGCATCGGCCGATGCGATCGACTGGAACGAGGCCCTGACGGGCGCGGGGTGGCTGCACGTCTCGGGCGTCACGCCGGCCTTGGGTTCGGTCCCGGCTGCAGCTGCGGTGCGTGCGGTGCAGGCGGCGCGCAAGCTCGGTCTCGACGTGTCGTTCGACGGCAATTACCGCGCCAAATTGTGGGGCGCTTGGCAGGGCGACGGGCCCGGCATCCTGCGCACCCTGTTGAGCGACGCCAGCATCGCCTTCGCCGACGATCGCGACATCGCGCTGGTGTTGGGCCGCCCGTTCACCGAAGCGGATCCCGCCGCGCGCCGTCGCGCCGCCGCCAAGGCGGCGTTCGAGGCGTTTCCCAACCTGCAGCGCATCACCTCGACCATCCGCACCCAGCACGGCGTCGAGCATCACGACATGGCCGCGGTGCTGTTCACCCGCAAAAGCGAGCATGCGACGCCGTCCTTCAGCCTGGCCGGAATCGTTGATCGCATCGGCGCCGGTGACGCCTTCGCGGCCGGCGTGTTGCACGGCCTCGCCAGCGGGCAAGGCGACAAAGCTGCGCTGACCTTCGGGCTCGCCGCTGCCTGTCTCAAACATTCGATCCCCGGTGACTTCAACCTGGTCGGCGAAAGCGACGTGCGCGCCTTTCTCGACGGCGGACTCGACGTACGCAGATAGGACCGCCGCGCCTGAATTGCTGCAGGCGTGCAACGGTCGCAGCCGGGGCATGACCCGGTTCCATGCTACAAGGCGTCCTCACTCGAGAGGGCGCCGCCATGACCGAGATCGACGCGACCGCAAAGCTGGCCGAGCTGGGCCGCCGGGCCGTGCGCACGCATGAGGTCGCCGATGCGGCGGGCCGTCGCGTTGCCGGCGAGACCACCAGTGCGCTCGACAGCTGGAACGAATTCGTCACCACGCTCGCAGGGGCGCGGCCGATGGCGCAGGCCGAATGGCTGCGCGACGCCGCGCAACGTTCGGTCCTGTTCTGGGACGCGCTGCGCCAGCGCGGCGACCAGTGGCTCGACTATGTCGCCGCGGGGCAGCCGCCGGTGCTGATCTTCGACTACGAGATCGTGGTCGACGGACGCACGCTCAACCGGCCGGTGAATTACGCGCTGGCGCACATCAAGCCGGCCGCGGGAATCCCGGCCGATCCGAAAAAACGCCCCTATGTCATCGTCGACCCGCGCGCGGGGCATGGTTCTGGCATTGGCGGATTCAAAGACGACAGCCAGGTCGGCGTCGCGCTGCGTGCCGGCCATCCGGTCTATTTCGTTCTGTTCTTCACCGAGCCGGTGCCGGGCCAGACATTGCAGGATGTCGGCCTCGCCGAAGGCCGCTTCATCCGCCAGGTCGCGCAGATGCATCCCGATGCGCGCAAGCCCGTCATCGTCGGCAACTGCCAAGGCGGCTGGGCGGTGATGGCGCTTGCCGCGGCCGATCCCGAAATCACCGGCGCGGTCGTCATCAACGGTGCGCCGCTCGCCTATTGGGCCGGCGCCGACGGCAAGAATCCGATGCGCTACACCGGCGGCCTCACCGGCGGCTCGTGGCCGGCGCAGCTGATGGGCGATCTCGGCGCGGGCCGCTTCGACGGCGCCAATCTGGTGCTCAATTTCGAGAGCATGAATCCCGCCAACACGTGGTGGCGCAAATACGCCGACCTGTTTTACGGCGTCGATCATGAAGTGCCGCGCTTTCTCGGTTTCGAGAAATGGTGGGGCGGCTTCACGTTGATGAATGTCGAAGAGATGCGCTCGATCGTCGACAATCTCTTCGTCGGCAACAAGCTCGCGCGCGGACAGGTGCAGCTCGACGGCGGCGGCGGTGCGATCGATCTCCGCCGCATCAAGGCACCCATTATCGTGTTCTGCTCCGAAGGCGACGACATCACGCCGCCGCAACAGGCGCTGGCCTGGATCGCCGACGTCTATCGCGACGAGCGCGAGATCAAGGCCAACGGCCAGACGATCGTCTATCTCGTCCATGGCGATGTCGGTCATCTCGGCATCTTCGTGTCGGGCTCGGTGGCGCGCAAAGAGCACACCGAAATCGTCACGACCTTGCAGCAGATCGAAATGCTGCCGCCCGGCCTGTACGAAATGACCCTGGCCGACACCGGCAACGACGCCGAGACGGGCCGGCCGACCTATCGCGTCGAACTGCACGAGCGTCGCGTCGACGATATCCGCCAGGACAACCAAGGCGGCGAGGACGGCAGCCTGTTCGAAGCAGTGCACGCGATTTCGGATCTCAACGCCCAGGCCTACGATCTGTTCGTGTCGCCGTTCGTGCGCGCCACCGCCAGCGAGCCGCGCGCCGCGGCAATGCGCATGATGAATCCGATGCGGGCGCAGCGCTGGTCGCTGTCGAGCAAGAACCCGCTGCTGGCACCGGTCGGCGAAATGGCCGCGCAGGTGCGCGGACAGCGCGCGCCGCTGCCCGACGACCATCCGATGCGGGCCGCCGAACGCGCCTGGATCAGCCATGTCGCGCATCTGTGGGACGTCTACCGCACCGCGCGCGACGGCGCCGCCGAAGTCGCGTTCCACGGCCTTTACGGCGCGCTCGCCGCCTGGGGCGTCGGTGCGCGGCGCGACCCGTCGGTCGCCGACGAGTCCGAAGACGCGAACCTCACGGCGACGTTGGCGCAATTGGATAAAGGCGACGCGGTCGACGCGTTGATCCGCATGTTGCTGCTGCTGCTCGGCGCGCAGCAATCGGTGAGCCGCCAGGCACTGGGCCGCATCCAGGCGCAGGTCGCGGGCGATCCCGCGCTGGCCGCGTTGAGCGAGGTCGATCTCGCAGGACGGGTGAAGACCCAGTCGATCCTGGTTGCGTACGAACCGGCACGTGCGCTTTCGACCCTGCCATCGCTGTTGCCGACGATGGACTCGCGCGTGTCCGCGCTGACGCGGCTCGAACGCTATCTGGCCCCGCCCGCCGATCGCCTGCCGGCGTTGACTGCGATGCTCAGGGACATTCGCGACGCGCTGGGCCTGCCGGCCGCCGCCGCGGCCTGAGGGCGCCGGCGCCAGGTAAGGACGATCCCGGGTTCAGCTGAACCCCGAATGCTCGACGCGCTGGCGCATGGCCTGTCGCGCGCGCAGCTGGTGCTGAACTTCTCCGAGTCCGCCGAGAACGTGGTGCAAACCGGCCAGTACACGCTCAACGGCCTGTTGTCCCGCTGGCCCTGACCGATCCCGCATTCGGGTGACGCTACGTCGCTACGCTGCTTCGCGATGGGCGGAGCGGAGATGGTGTACTTCACCGTCGAGATAGATCGGCAGCTGCATGCCGGGCGCCGCGAGATGAAAGATCTCTTGCTGCAGTGCCAGCGCGAGGCGCCATTTTTTGTCGCCGAACACGGTCTCGCGCGTGAGACCGCCTTTGGGCGCGTGGAAGCTGATGAAGGCGACCTGATCGTCATAGGGCCGGCCGTCCACGGCGAGGCGGGCCTGCACGCGTTCGCCGTCGGAATCCCCGACGCGTTCGAGCACGACACTGTTCCAGGCGATGGCGGCGAGTTCGCTCAGGGGACCCTGCCGGTCAGAGCTGGGTGCGGAGCGACCAGAGCTCGGGAAAGAAACGCAGCGAAAGCGCTTTCGCGAGATACGGCACGCCCGAACTGCCGCCCGTGCCGGTCTTGCGGCCGATGATGCGCTCGACGGTCGTCATGTGGCGGAAGCGCCATTGCTGGAACCGGTCTTCGAGGTCGACCAGCTTTTCGGCGAGGTCGTACAGATCCCACCAGCGTTCGACGTCGCGATAGACGACGAGCCAGGCTTCTTCGACCTGGGGCTGCGCCACATAGGGCAGACGCCAGTCGCGTTCGAGCACGGAGGCGGGGAGCGCGATGCCGCGCCGCGCCAGCAGGCGCAACGCTTCGTCGTACAGGCTCGGCTTGTTGAGAAACGTCTCGAGTTCGGCATGGCGCGCAGCGTCGGCCCGATGCACTTCGATCAACCCGGCATCCTTGTTGCCGAGGGCGAATTCGAGGGCGCGATATTGCCATGACTGAAAGCCCGAGCTGGGCCCCAGATGCGGACGCAGGCGAACATAGTCGTGCGGCGTCAGCGTCGACAGCACGTCCCAGGACTGGATCAGCAGACGCTGGATGCCGGCGATGCGCGCCAGGCCTTTCAGCGCCGTGTCGAGCCGATCCTGGTGCAGGCCCGCGACCACCTGGTTCAACTCGTGGAGCGACTGCTTCATCCAGAGTTCGGCGGTCTGGTGGACGATGATGAACAGCAGTTCGTCGTGCTCGTCCGAACGCGGACGCTGCGCCGACAGAAGCCGTTCGAGGTCGAGATAGCCGCCGTAAGATTCGGTTGGCTCGATCTTCCAATGGATGGAATCCTCGCCGCGTGAGGCGGGAGGTTGCTTGGTGTCGCTGGTCACGGCGTCAGCCTAGTGACGAATCCGTCGAGGTAATACCCATTGCGGGTGCGATCGGATCAGAGGCCGAATGCGCGAAGGCCCCAAATCACGAGCTGCCATGTGGCAATCGACAGAACCAGGATCACGAGGAAAGCGACGCGAAGGGTCAGTTTCTCGCGGCGGATCGATGGCGCGGCGGTTCGCGCAACATTGGCATCTCGGGTGCGAAGCACCGCGTTGGACGCCTGCCGTATCGAAACCATCCCACCTGTCCCCGGAGCCATTGGCGTCGGTAGTAAACGCGAATCACCGCAACGAGCAGTTTTCTAGTGTAGTTCCATCCGCAGTTCGGTTAACGGCACGGCAAGCCGGCCTGCCGCCAAATACGATCGCAATGGTGGGCCGCCTATTCATCGTTTTGGTGCTGTGGTTTGCGAGCTCGACGGCGGCGCAGGCCCAGCTGAACGCGAACTCGGCCCAGGAAGTCGGCTGGAACCAGCAGCTTGGCCTGTTCGGCCTGCAGGGCAGGCTGACCTTCTTCCAGCAGGAAACCAACGACCCCCGCACCATCCTCGACCGGCCGGTCGGAATGGCCCCGTTGCGGCCGACACCGCCCTTTCTTGCCACCGAGCGCAGCCCGTCGCTGCGCATCAGCGGCTTGCGGGCTGAAGTCGCCGGCTGGCTGTTGGGCCTCGATGCCCGTGGCTCGTTCGTGTTGCGCGGGGTCGATGATCACTGGCCGGTCGAATGGGCCATGCTGGGCGCCAGCGAAGTGGCGCGCGCAATTCCCAAGGAGCAGGCCAAGTTCCAGCTCGGCGGCTTCTGGCAGGCGGCTCGAATCGACCTGATCGCGCGCTTCGACGGCGCCACCGGCGGGGCGATCCAAGGCGTGCCGACGCGCTGGTCGCTGAGCGACCAGCCGGCCCGGGCCGGGCTGGATGCGCGCATCGCCTGGCCGCTCGACCCGAAGCGGGCGTTGATCTTCGATGCGACCAACCTGGTTTCCCGGGCGCTGGGACCCGGCCCCGAGGGGGTGATCGACCAGCGCTTCCGCGTGTCGATGGGCTGGCGCTTCTAACGCGCGACCTGGCGCCGATCGCGCTTTAGACGCCCATGCAATTGATTGAGCGGTCGTTCGAGCTTTGTTAAGGACGGGGGTCCGATCTTGCCCGGACCGGATTCGAACGCATGGCGACCGCAGCAAAACAGACCCCGACCCCCAAGTTCGGCCCGCCCCGCGGACGGCGGACGATCGAAAACAGCATCATGACCCTGATGCTGGTGGGGCTCGGCGCGATCTTTCTGCCGACCACGATCATCGCGGCCTTCGCGATGATCCCGTCGCTGATCTCCTATTTCTTCGACAAGGACCCCAAGCGCAGCTTGACCCTGTGCATCGCGGCGCTGAACGCGGCCGGTTCGACGCCGGTGCTGCTCGAATTGTGGGGCCGCTGGAATTCAGTGGCGGGCGCGGTCAACCTGATCGCGCAGGTCCGGCCCTGGATGTGGGCCTGGGGCGGTGCCGCTGTCGGCGTCCTGCTTTGCATGGTGATTCCGCCCATGGCAGCGAGCCTGGTTCGCGGTGGTCTGCAGAACAAACTGTCCGACCTAGAGAAACACGCCAGCGACATGCGCAACGCGTGGGGCGAAGACGTCGCGCCCGAGCATATGGCTCGGCTGATCGACGGCGGCGCATTTTCAACGAAGTGAACGGCGGCGCCGCAGCGCCGCCGTCCCTCAGTTTCTTACACGAAGTGCCAGTCGGCCGCAGCAAGCTGCGTCGGCGTGATGCCCTGGATTTTCACCAGCTGCACCGGCGCCGCCGGACCTGACGCGTCACGATCGACGAACACGATCGTGTCCACGCCCGCTGTCTGGAAACTCAAATGTCCGTCGGTCAGCGCGTTCGCACCGAGATTCAGCGCGCGCAGATCAAGATGATCGGCGCGTGCGCTGAAATGCACGATCGTGGTGTGATCCACCGACAGCGACGTGAACCGGAAACTGTCATTGCCGCTGTCGTTGGAGAGGCGCTGGAAGTCGAACGTCGGCGTGACCACCACCGCCTTCGTGAAGCTGGTCGTCGTCGGTGATGGCGCCGGTGCCGGTGCCGGTGCCGGAGCCGGTGCAGGAGCCGGTGCCGGTGCAGGAGCCGGCGTCGGCGCCGGCGCCGTGCCGCCGGTCGCGGCCGCGACGAGCGAGGCCGTCTGGCTCGCGACGCCCGACGTGCTGCCGTCGCTGCCGACGCCCCACAGCGACCAGGCCGGCTCGCTCATCGGGCTCGACAGCGTGGTGTTGCTGAACACGCTGGCGGTGCCGGCAGAGACCTTGGTGTTGGCGCCGTAGATCGCATCGTGAGCGACCTCCATGCTCGCACCGCTGATCGCGTTGAAGGCGAAGGTGCCGCCCGACAGGTCGTTGTTCAGCACGTCATGGTCGAGAGTCAGCGAGTTGCTGGCGTAGTAGCCGCCTTCGCCGCCGAAATGCACGACCAGCGGATTCGAGCTGGTCGATGATTGATGGAAGAAGTTGTTCTCGATCGTCGCCTTGCCGCCATTGGGCAGGTCGACCGCGTAGCTCGACGTGCCGCCGGCGCCATCGTCGAAAATCGTGCCGGTGATCGTCGTGTTGGCGGCGCGGCTTTTGACCTGATGCCCGACCTTGGTGTCGTGGAAATACGAATCCGTGATCGTCACGCTGGCGATGTGATTGGCGTAGATGCCGTGGCTGAAGCCGTCGCCAGCGCCGTTGCGCGCGAATTCGCTGTGCGAGACGGTCAAGGTGGCGGTGCTGTTGTCTTGCGTCAGGATGCCATCCTGATTGTCATGAATGTAGACGTTCTCGAGCTTCAGGTTACCGCCGGACTGGCGGACCGCGGCACCATTGTTGTCGCTGACCTGGGCACCCGACATGTCGAGATTCTTGAGCGTCACATTGGCGTTGGTGATCAGCATCGCCTTGCCGTTGGCAAGCGGCTGCGTGCTGACGAGCTTCACCATGCCGCCGACCCCGACGATGGTCAGGTCGTGGGTGATCGACGCGCTGGTATTATAATACGTACCCGCACGAACATTGATTGTATCGCCGGCGCTGGACGCCGCGATGGCCGCGTTCAGCGACTTGTACGTGTCGTTCGCACCGACCCAAATGGTTTTAGCCATTAATCATCCCTCATTCTGATTACAAAAAGGCGCGCGCGTCGGCATTACGCCGCGTGCGCTCGTTCGTCGTTCTGGTTGTTTGGGGGTTACCCCGTTGCGGAAATCAGCCCGTGTACATTCACGCAGCTGTCGCCGCCTTCATCTCGTCGCTGAGCGAAGCTGGTTGGCTTCGCTCAGCGACGGGCACGTCTTGTTCGTGCCGCCAGATGGTTCGGCATTGGCACATCCCTCATCTTGTTTGATTGCAAGATGGCGCGCGTCGGCTTTCACCGCGTGCGCTCGTTCGTTCGTTTTGTCCTGTGGGGTGGTTACCCCGTTGCGGAAATCAGCCCGTGTACGCCCACGCTGCTGTCGCCGCCTTCATCTCGGCACTGTCGGCGAAGCCCAAGAGCACTTCGCCACGGCCGTGGCCGGCACCGAGAAATTGTAGCCACGCCTGTTCACCGGCCGCATCGGGCGCGCGATGAAAGGCCGTGTTGTAGAGCAGGCTGAGAAAGCCGCCGTTGCTGAGCGCGGCGGTGTCGGTCTGGAACTCGGGCGAGTTCACGAAGGCCTGCGCGACCGCCGTGTGCGACATGCCGGACTGCTCCTGGCCGACCCAGAAAGAAAGTCCGCCGGCATCAGGCGCACGGTCGAGCCCGACGGCATAGAGACGCGCGATCGCATTGGCATCGACCTGGATAACCGGTGCAGCGGTGCCGTTATCCCCGACATGCAGGCCGCTCAACAGGTCGGGCACCGAGGTCAGCGTCGTGCTGTCGTGTGCCGTCACGCCGGCGACGTTCGACATCTGGGTGACGCCGTAGAACGCGTTGCCGCCCATGTCGAAGGACGTCGGTGTCAACTGTTGGGCCAGCACGTAGCCGCCCGCTTTCTGGTTGACGATCGTGTTGCCGTCGATGGTCAGCGTGTTGGCGTCCCAGGTGCCTTTCGACGTCTCGCCGCCATAGTGCAGGATCGCCGGATTGTCGCTGTCGGCCGACTGCTCGATCTTGTTGCCGGTGATCGTCACCACACCGCCATTGGGCGTGTCGATGGCGAAGCTCGAACCGCCGTTGCCGTCGACCAGAACGCTGTTGGTGACGGTGGTGACGGCGGCGCGGCTCTTGATCTGATGGCCGAGCTGGGTGTCATGGAAATACGAATCGGTCACTTCGACCGACGCCACCTTGTTGATGTAGATGCCGTGGCTGAAGCCGTCGCCAGCGCCGTTGTTCGCGAATTCCGTATTCTGGATCTTGAGATGTCCGTTCGGAATGTCGAGCGACAGGATTCCATCCTGATTGTCGTGAAAGGAGCTGTTCTTGATCGTCAGATCGCCGGCGGACCAGCGGATGCCGGCACCGTTATTGTCGCTGACCTGCGCGCCCGAGAATTCGAGATTCTCGAGCGTCACCTGGCCCGTCGTATTGACGATCATCAGCCCCTTGCCGTTGGCAAGCGGCTTGGTTCCCTCGAGATGGGCCATGCCGCCGACGCCAACGATGGTCAACGGTTTGTCGACGCGCACATCGTCGTCGAGATACACCCCAGCACGAATGTTGATCGTGTCACCTGCGTTCGCCGCTTTAACGGCGCTGGACAGGCTCGTGTATTGTTCGGCTTTGCCGACCCAAAGAACGGACATCCCTCATCCCTCGTCTTGTTCGCGGTCCGGCGAGGCGGAGCTTATGAACCCCGTTTGTTAAGCGCGCTTATACGCAGTCATCGTTGTTGTTTGCCGCCGCCGGCCTTTCGCGATGCACACTTTCGAAGTCGGGGAACTTACGTAAGAGGGGGCCGCGGTGACTTCGGTGTGACGGGGAACCACAGGCCGACAGGCGAAAATCTATCTAGGCCAGGAACTTTCAGGCGTGAGACGCAGTTCGTTGCGGACCGGAAGAACAACCGAAAAACGGACCCGCCAGTGACGCGCACACCCTGGCCGATCGCAGTCTTCGCGCATAACGAAGCGGATTTGATCGGCGCCTGCCTGGATACGCTGCTGACCGAACCGGTGGGCGAGCACGAGCTCGCCATCTACGTGCTGGTCAATGGCTGCACCGACGGCACCTGGGCCGAGGTCGAGCGCTATGCGCGCCACCACCCGCAGATCCACCCGGTCCATCTCGAGCTGGGCGACAAGAACAATGCCTGGAACGTGTTCGTGCATGAGATCTGTCCGGCCGACGCCGAAATCGTCTTCTTCATGGATGGCGACATGCAGGTGGTGCGCGGCTCGCTGGCGGCGCTGAAGGCGCGCATGGACGAGGCCCCGGCGGCCCAGGCCTTCGCGGCCCTGCCGTATACCGGCCGGACGATCGACGCGTTCCGCGACACGATCATCCGCACCCACGCCATCGCGGGCAATCTCTACGCGCTGCGCGGCGATCTGGTGCGGCGCTTCCGCGAGACGCGCTTCCGCATTCCGCGCCACATGTTCGGCGATGACGGGCTGCTGCGCACCATCATCCTGCGCGATATGGATCCGGCCGGGCCGGAAAATCCCGACCGCGTCACCTACGCCGACAAGGCCGGCTTCTTCTTCGAGCCTTACAGTATCTGGAAGCCGTCCTGCTGGCGCCGCTACCGCAACCGCATGCGGCGCTACGCCAACCGGCGGCTGCACAACCGGATGCTCTATCCGCATCTGCTGCGCGACGGGCTGCAAGCGCTGCCGGACGATATTCTCGACCTGGCCGAGACCGAGCTGCCCAAGCTCAAGCTCGAATGGAACGGGCTGCTCACCATCTTCGACGCGGCGGCGCTGCGGAACCTGAAACAGCGCATCAAGCGACGCAGGGCGCGGCGCGCCGGCGGCCACGCGGCGCAGGCGTAAAGCGATGCTCGCACTCGGCGAAGCGCTGCTGCTGGCGCTGATCAGTTTCGCGATCTGGTGGATCGCGCTGCGTTCGATCGCAGCCGATCATGAATCGCGGCGCGAAGGACAGCGCTATCCGGTTCGGCCGGGACGCTGGGATCTGCGTTCGCGCGAGACGCCGAAACCGTGAGCGAGGCGCCACAAGCAGGCACCGTCCCGATCCCGTCGGAAGAACTCGCCGCTGACCATCTGGCCGCGGGGCTCGGCCGCAAGGTCGCTGCAGGCGCCGCCTGGATGGTCGGGTTGCGCACCGCCTTCCGCTTCATCGGCCTGATCTCCACCCTGGTGCTGGTGCGTCTGCTCGCGCCGCAGGATTTCGGTCTCGCGGCGCTGGCCTCGATGGCGTACGCGATGCTGGACGTCGCCAGCGACGTGTCGATCAACCTGGCGCTGGTGCAGATGCGCGACCCGACACGGGCGCATTACGACACCGCCTGGACGCTGGTCGTGCTGCGCGGCTTCGTCATCGCCGCGATCATGATCGTGACCGCGCCGCTGATGGCCGAGTTCCTCGCCGAGCCACGCGTCGAGCGCATGATCTACGTGCTGTCCTTCGCGCCGATCCTGCAGGGATTCGAGAATGTCGGGCTGATCGAATATCAGCGCGACCTGCGCTTCGACCGCATCTTCTGGTACCAGCTCGTCAGCAAGGTCGCGTCGTTCCTGATCGTCATTCCGGCCGCGATCGTGCTGCAGAATTACTGGGCGCTGGTGCTGGGCGCCTTCGCCGCGCGCTTCATCACCATCCCGCTCAGCTACGCGATCCATCCATTCCGGCCGCGTTTCTCGCTGCGGGCCTTCGGCGACCTGTTCGATTTTTCCAAATGGCTGTTCGTCACCAACATGCTGACGATGGTCGATTCCTATCTGATGACCTTGCTGCTGGGCCGCACCGCCGGTGCGGCCGCGGTCGGCACCTTCCAGGTCGCCAACCAGATCGCGTCGCTGCCGGCCAGCGAAGTCGCGGCGCCGGTGCGGCGGCCGATCTATGCCGGCTACGCCAAGGTGAAGGACGACACGGCCGCCTTGCGCATCCAGATCGTGTCGGGCTTCGGCTTCGTCATGCTGCTGGTGATTCCAATGTCGGTCGGCCTCGCCGCCGCCTGCGAGCTGGTGCAGCGCTTGGGGCTGGGCGCCAAATGGGAAGATGCAGCGCCCATCGTGGCGCTTTGCGCGATGTACGCGCTGTTCGACGCGATCGGGCAGTTCACCCACAATATCTATCTGGTGCGCGGCGAGCAGAAGCGGTTCGTGCGCATCATGGCCGGCAACATCGCGTTGCGCGTGACGCTGGTGATCGTCGCGGGCGTCTATGGCGGCGTGCTGTGGGCAGTGGCGGCGCTGGCCGGGACGGCGCTGCTCAACGCCGTGATGTGGTTTGCGAAACTGCTGCCGCTGGTCGGCTTGCGCGCGCGCGAGCCGTTTGCGGTGGTGTGGCGCAGCTTTGCCGCCGCCGGCGCCATGGCGGTGACGGTGCGCGCCGCGATCTATGCCTGGCCGCCCGAACACGCGCTCGGTCCGCTGGCTTTGCAGACGCTGCTGGTCTGCGGCCTCGGCGCCGTCGTGCACGTCACGGTGCAGGCGCTGTTGTGGCTCGCCTGCGGCCGTCCCCGCGGTCCCGAACAGCAGCTCCTCGATCAGCTGCCGGCGGTGCGCCGCAAAGTCGCGCGATTCATGCCCGGCGGCATGGCGCGCGCCTAGCGCGTTTTCCCGCGACGTGGATACCGGTTCGCCGAGGGAGAACGGCGCCACCGGAAACCACGCATCAGCACGTGAATAATCCCGGCCGCGCGGGCGCTGGGCGCACCGCTCGGGGGGCATAGTTTGCGTGAATGGGCAGAAACCGGCAGAGGCCGGAATGGAATATCGACGTTTTGGCGAACGTTGCCCCGGGGGACGGCCAGGCGAAGGAACGCGAGCAATGCATGCAGTACTACCAATTCGGGCGTTGCCATGGCGACTGCGCTGGCTGTTGCGCTGGTCGGAAGCCTTCGACGAAGCGCCCATCAAGTCGCTGAGCCGCCTGATACGGTGGACCTGGTCCGAGATGACGAAGGACGAACTGGCGCTTCGGACCTCGGATGGTCTCTCGTTCACCACGATGCCAATGAACTTCAGTTCTTTGGTCATGCGGATTGACGGAGCTCGCGATCCCCGCATCGAACGGATGATGCGCAAGCGCCTCCCTCGAGATGCAGTCTTCTTGGACGTCGGCGCGAATATCGGGACCTATGCGGTCGCGGTTGCGCGCCGCATCGTGCCTTGTGGACAGGTGTACGCTTTCGAAGCTCACCCACGCACGTTCAAGTACCTGCGCCAGAACATCGATCGAAACGGCCTCGATAACATAACCGCGATCGAGACAGCTCTCGGCGATAAGCTCGGAAGCGTCGATATGGCCTTCGACGAGCGCAATCCCGGCGCTACGCGAGTGCGCGGCAACGGCTCCGTCTCGATGGTAACGCTCGACTCCGAAGTCGAGAGACTTGGGCTACGGCGCATCGACTATATCAAGATCGATGTCGAAGGGTACGAATTGCCCGTACTGCTCGGCGCGCAGACAACGCTGGCGCGATTTCCAGACGCACTGATCCAGACCGAGATGTTGGGCGAAGTCCGTTATGGCTATCAGCCCATCGAGATGTTGGAAATCCTGCGTCAGGCCGGGCTGCGTGCGCATAACGTGTCATTCGACGGAACTCTAGTTCCGACAAGCTCGCTGAAGGGCGAAGTCGTCTGGGCGCGCGCGGCTTGATCGTGCGCTAGCTCTGCGTTCGCTGCGTTCTCCGTGGTGAGAGTTCTTTTGCGCGCTTGGCGCGGACGAGGTCGTCCGCCAGCGCGGCGACCCGTCGCGCATTGCCGTCCCACGTGTAGTCGCGCGTATCGAGCGTGCGCCGCGCTCCGGCGCCGAGCCGCGCGCGTAAGGTCGCATCGTCGGCCAAGGCCGCGACCGCCTGCCACAGCGCGTCGGGATCGTCGGGCGGCACCAGCACCGCGTCGACATTGTCGGTCAGAACTTCGCGGATGTTGGGCGTCGACGGCGCCACAATGGCGCGTGAAGCGGCCATATATTCGAACAGTTTGAGCGGCGAGGCGTAGGCGACGACATGTGGCTGCAGCGCGATGTCGAAGGCGGCCAGCAGCGGCGGAATGTCTTCGCGCCCGATCAGCCCGAGGAACTGCACGCGCGACGCGATGCCGAGCGACTTGGCCTGCGCCATCAGGTCGGGGATCGCGGGCCCGTCGCCGGCGACGATCAGGCGCAGATTGGCGCGGCGATCGCGCGCCATGTGGTCGAGCACGCGGTCGAGCCCGTGCCAGGGGCGTACGAACCCGACGAAGCCGATCGCGATCTCACCGCCGCCGAGCTGCAGGCGTTGCCGCCAGCTACGCCCATCGAGCGACGCGTAGAGGCGCGGATCGATGCCGTTCGGCACGACGTGGATTCGCTCGTCGGGTACGCCGGCGGCGCGCACGTGATCGGCCAGCACGTTGGTGACGGGCAGGACCAGGTCGGCGCCGCGCCACGTCATCGCCTCGACGCGCCTGGCCAGCGACACGAGTTTCAAATTGCCGTGGCGGGTGCGTTCTTCGGCCAGCGGCGAGTTCACCTCGAGCAGCAGCGGCCGCTTCAACGCGCGGCGTGCCGCAAGACCGGCGAGGTGAAACAGATTGTAGCGCTCATAGATCGCGTCGGGCGGGCTCTTGGCTCCTTGGCGGCGTCCGGCGCGCAGGATCGCCGCGATCGACAGCGTGTTGTAGCCAAGCTCGGCGACCTCGTACGCGGCAGCGGGCAGGCGCGCCTTCAAAGTCGCGACCAGCGACCGGTCGCCGCCGCCGAAACCGGCCTGCTCGTAAAATGCCGGGCCGACCACGTCGACTGCGTGGCCCTGCCGCCGCAGCGCGCCGATCAGCTCTTCGATATGGACGCTCTGCCCGTCCTTGGACTGGACGCGATGGCTGTAGAGGATGCGCATTCCCGGGCAGAACGCCCGCCCGCGACGAAGGTCGCAAAACTAAACGCGACGAAGGTTTGATCGGGTCATGCTCTAGGCCCGGACTTTGCGCACCAACGCGCCCGCTGCATGCCGCACGATGCGTATGGCCTCGGTCGGGCGCGTCCAGCGCGCCGTCTCGACGCCGAGAAAGGAACGTCGCTGGCGCGCCCACAGACGCTTGTAGGAATGATCGCCGCGGCCGAAATCGATTTCCCGCACCTGGTCGTCGTCGAGCAGCCGCTCCAACGACAGCGCGGTCAGCACCGTGCCCGGTGACATCTCGTCATACGCCTTGTCGTGCGCCAGCTTCAGCACCGACGCCTTGTCGTCGACCACGGTCCAGATCTGTGCCGCCAGCGGCCGCTCGTCGAGCGTCAGCAAAGCCAGCCGCAACACGCCGACTTCGCTGGCCGCCTGCGCGAACGCGTTCTGGAAGGTCGGGAACGGCTCGGGTTCCTTCCAGCTGGTGGCGTAGATCGTTTCGTAGTCGACGAGGGCGGCCGGAAGCGCGTTGCCGGCGCGGATCCACTCGAAGCGCGCACCGCGTTTCATCAGCTTGCGGCCGCGCCGCTCGACCGTCGAACGCAGTGCGCCCGGCCGGTCCCGCATGTAGTGCGCGAAGTCGCGCCCCTCGACCGGTTCATGCCAATGGCCGAACTGTTCGAAGCGCAGTGCACTGCTGCCGCCACTGCCGAGTCCGTCAAGAAAGCCCGCCACGCGTTCGTCGGTGGGATCGAGCGCTTCGTAGCGCGCCCGGGTCGTGCCCAGCGCGCGGGCGAGTTCGCGCGCGGCGTCGCGGGCCCCGTCGGCGACGGTGAGCGGCGCCCAGGCGCAGCTATAGCAGTTTGTCAGGCTGGCGAGGCCGCCATCCTTGCCGCGAACCGCCGGCAGCAACGCACGGGCATGGCCGCGTGCATCGCGAAGCAAGGCGAAGCTTGGCGTCCACTCCACGTCGAGCCCATGGCCAATCATGGTCGCGTACCAGAAATGCTGGTCGAACAGGGTGCCGGCGAAGAGCGGCGCAGTGTCGTCGGGCAGCGCGTCGAGCGAGTCATACCAGGTCAGAGTCATCGACAAAGCCCGGCGCGATAGGTGAGCACGCCCAGCCATTCATGCAGCGCCCAATAGGATTCGCCCCAGCCGCGCGGCGACGGCAGGAAGGCGCGAATCGCCTTGCGCGGCAAAGCTTCCAGCGGCAGCGGCGCGGGCAAGGCAGGGGCGCCGACCAGTTCGGCCGCGATCATCGCGCGGCGCATGTGCCAGGCATGCGTCACCACCAGCAGCGGTCCTTCGATGCCGGCGTCGCGTGCGAGCGCGGCGCCGTAGCGCAGATTTTCACAGGTATCTTTCGCACGATCTTCGACCAGCGCTTCGATGCCGCGGTCGGCGAAGCTTTGCGCCATCAGGTTCGCGACCGCGGGTTCGTCGGGATAGAGCGGTCCGCCGCTGACGATGACCGGCAGGTTTGAAACTTTCGCGCGACGCGCCGCTTCGCGGACGCGGGCCTCGGAGGCGGCGCCGGCCTCGTAGCCGTTGGCGTCGTGCGAAACATCGCCGCCGAGCACCAGCAGCGCAGCACCCGCGATGGCAGGCTGCGCGCCGTCGCTAAGCGCCAGGGAACGCAGGGCCATTCGGGAAATCATTGGCGAACCGAGAATCCAGAGGGCTGCGAACACGAGCAGCAACAACGCCCGCAGCCGGCGTGTGTGCGCCATGAAAATTGCGACCAGCAACAGCCACAGCAGCCCGACCGGCGGTAACAGCAGTTCGGCGATGTCGGTGCGATTCATGCGGCGGCGATCATTACCCCGGAACAAACAAGCGCGCTCGAAGTTGAGGGAGCGGCGCACGGAAACGAAGTCCCGAGGTTGTAATCTTCTCCGACACTTGTCCAGTTTCTTACTGCTCGAAGAAGAAACGGACAGTTTTGAAGTGAAGATGCCGCTTTGGACGGCCCGAGTCCTCGCCGGATCCGTGTTCTTGCCTAACGAAGGCGGAGAATTCTCGCGATGACCAGTTGCCGATCTTCAAATTAACTTATTAGTAATTACGAACTGGGGGCCGGCAGGGCCTCTTTCTCTCCACGACACTTTTGTGGGCCGCCCCCGGCGGCTCCAGCGCACGCACTCCAGAGAGACCGCCTATGCTGAAGCTGTTCGGCCATTCCATGCCCGTGAAGATGCTGCTGCTGGGCATGGCCGAAGTGTTGGCCATCGCGG
>JAQGIE010000247.1 GCA_028291365.1 Rhodospirillales bacterium | reverse complement strand
GTGATCGAGCAGGTCGCCGACCTTCGCGCCGCCGACGAATTCGCCGACGCGCAGGCCGAATGTTTTACGCCCGCGGACGAACCGCAGCCCGAGCGATGGCACGACGATTTTCGGGCGCGTGCGCGGCGCGGCCTTGCCGATCCCGGCCTGATCTATCTGGTCGCGCGCATCGGTGGCGAGGTGCGCGCCATCACGGTGGTGCAGATCTCGGGCGACGTCGCCGGCCTGTATCTGGTCGGCACGCGCGCCAAGGCGCGCGGCCAGGGTCTGGCGACGCTGCTGCTGCGCGAGGCGCAGCTTCGAGCCGTGGCGGCGGGCTGCAGCGTTCTGAAGCTGCAGGCGAACGCCGATGCGCCGGCCTATGGCATCTATACGAAATGCGGTTTCATCGAGCGGTTCCGCGCTGCGATCTGGCGCAAGACGCGCAGCTGACCGGAGGCGCCATGCTCTACGCGATCCTTTGCTACAACTCCGAAGCGACCGTGGCCGGCTGGTCGCAGGAAGAGGACGACGCCGTCCTCGCCCGCCTCAATCCGGTGCATGACCGGCTGACCCGCGAAGGCAAGCTCAACCATGCGGCGCGTCTCACGCTTACGTCGAGCGCCCGCACGCTGCGGAAGGTCAACGAAGCGCCGGCCGTTACCGACGGGCCGTTTGCCGAAAGCAAGGAACAGCTTCTTGGGTTTTACGTCGTCGACTGCGCCAGCCAGGACGAAGCGCTCGACATTGCGCGCGAGCTCGCCGCCGCCAGGACCAGCAGCACCTATGAAGTGCGTCCGATCTCGCTGTTTCTGTCGGGCAGCGCCGCAGGCCCGGCAAGTTGACGTCCGTCAACGCCGCCGGCCGCCGCTGCCGTCAGGATGATCGGCTCGCGCGTCCTGCGGAGATCAGGCCATGGCAGTCACCGGCATCGTCAGATTCGAGCGTCTGTTCCGCATCGCCGCCGAACTCGACGTCGATAAGCAGGATATCAAGCGCGTTGCCGAGTTCATCGCGCGCAAGCTGCACGACCTGCTCCTGCGCGCGGAGGCTTCGGCCAGCGCCAACGGTCGCGACATTATCGAGCCCTACGATGTGCCGATTCCGAAAGGGCTGCAGGAGGATATCCACGCCTTCCGCCGCATCGACGAGGACGTCGAGATCCAGCCCATTCTCGACCAGCTCGCGCTTCGGCCGCCGCTTGACCGGGCGCTGAGCGTCGAGACCGATGCTCGCCTGCCCGAACTCGCCGGCGGGTTGGTCTTCGCGCTGGCGCGCCTGTTCAAGATTCTCGATCCGCAGCTGAAGAACCCGCAGAGCGAACATTGGGACAAGGCCGAGCAGATCTTCGACCTGCTCCTCTAGATCAGCCGACGAAGTAGGGGCGTCGTCAGACTCCGCGCCAGGCCACCGCCGCCTTGCTCGTGAAGCCCGCCACACCGGCGTGGAAATCCTCGCTGCCGTAGGTGCGCCGGATCAGATCCGAAATGTCCGCGGCTGGGTCGGTCTCGAGCCGGCGCAGCGTCTCGCGCGTCACGGCCATCGTGATCGGCGCGTGCGACAGCAGCCGGGCGACGATCTCCTGCACCGTCGCGTCCAGCGCCTCTTGTTGCACAGTCGCGGCGAGATAGCCGGTCGGCTGCAATTCGGCTGCCGTCGGCATTTCCGCCAGCAGCAGCATGCGCTTCACCCAGCCGATGCCGAGCGTCGCGACCAGACGCCGGACATTCTTTGCCGACAGGCAATTGCCCAAGGTGCGCGCGATCGGAACGCCGAACCTGGCATCCGCGGTGGCGATGCGCAGGTCGCACGCATTGGCGATCGCGAGGCCGCCGCCAACCGCATAGCCTTCGACCACCGCGACGGTCGGAATCGGCAGGCGCTGCAACGCATCGACGAAGCCGTCGATGCGCGTCTCGTACGCGATGCCGTCCTCGCCCGAGGTGAAATCCTTGAACTGCGCGATGTCGGTGCCGGCGACGAATGCCTTGCCGCCGGCGCCGCGCAGCACGGCGACGCGCAGCTCGGGGTTTTCGGCGATGCGTTCGCACGCAGCGGCGAGGCCCTCATACATCGCCCAGGTCATCGCGTTGCGCGCAGCGGGCCGGTCGAACCGTATGTGCGCGACCTGATCCGTCAGCTCGAGCGTCACACGTCCCTGATCGTCGTTCGTGCTCATGCCGAGAACGCTCCCTGGCTGCGCAGCTGCTCGAACCTTTCACGGTCGAAGCCGAATTCGCTGAAGACTTCTTCAGTGTGCTCCCCGAGCAGCGGCGGATGGTGGCGAACTTGCTGCGGCGTGCCCGACAGCTTCACCGGAAATCCGATATTGGGGACCGACCCTTCAACCGGATGCGGGATGTCGATGCGCATGTTGCGATAGCTTCCCTGCGGCCCTTCGAAGGCTTCGGGATAGGTGTTCATACGCCCGGCCGGGATGCCGGCGGCGAGCAGCCGTTCCACCCATTCCTCCGCAGTGCGCTTGGCGAAGCTCTTTTCCAGCTCGTCGATCAGCACGTTGCGGTTGGCCAGCCGGGCCGAAATGTTGACGAAGCGCGCATCCTCGACGAGGTCGGCGCGATCGAGTTCGGTGCACAGGCGCAGCCACAGTTTCTGGTTGGTGGCGCCCATCACGAAATAGCCGTCGCTGGCTTTCACCGCCTGGTACGGCGCGCTCATGCGGTTGGCGGTGCCCAGCGGTTCGGGCACGCGGCCGGTGCCCCAATACTCCGAAATGTCCCAGATCGAAAAAGCCAGCGCCGCTTCGAACAGCGATGCGTCGATATACTGGCCCTCGCCGCTTTTCTGGCTGCCGATATAGGCGCTGAGAATGGCGTAGGTGGCGAACAGCGCACATCCGATATCGGCGACCGGCACGCCCGCTTTCACCGGTGGGCCGCCGGGATGTCCGGTGACGCTCATCACGCCCGACATGGCCTGCGCCATCAGATCGAAGCCGGGCCGCTCGGACCACGGGCCTGACTGGCCGAAGCCCGAGATGCTGGCATAGACGAGGCGCGGATTGAGCGCGCGCAAGGTCGCGTGATCGATGCCGAGACGTTTGACGACGCCGGGCCGGTAATTCTCCACCACGACGTCGGCGCTTTTCGCAAGCTCGAGGAAAGCCGCGCGCCCCGCGTCGCTCTTGAGGTTGAGCGCGACACTGCGCTTGTTCCGGTTGAGGTTGAGAAACCCCATGCTGTCATTGCCCTTGAGCTTGAAGCCCATGGCGCTGCGCGTCTGGTCGCCGGTGTCCGGCGGTTCGATCTTGATCACGTCGGCACCGAGGTCGCCGAGCAACATGGTGCAGAACGGACCGGCCATGACCTGAGTCACGTCGAGCACGCGCATGCCGGCGAGCGGCAAGGGACGCGCGTTCTCGGCGGTCGCGGTCGATCGCGCTTCCGGTCGATCCTGCGTTGCAGCGGGCGCGGCATCGTTCATGGCGGTTCCTCGGCTTCACGCCGGCCGTTGGCCGGCCGTCAATTGCATTCAAAATGCGGGACCAGGCCAATCTAGCGACACAGGCCCTCCCCGGCCAAGCCGCCACAGGGCGAATAATGAATTTTGCATTCACTTTTTGCTTACGCGCCGGATCGATCGGCACTACCGTCCGCGGCCAATAAGAGCTCACCAGCGACGCACGCCGGAAACGGGCCGCAACATTCCGGGAGGACCTGAATTGGCATTCCAGGCACGCGGCGGATTCGTACGTACCGTCCGCCAGACATTCGCGACGTCGTCGGGCCGCGTGCTCGCGCTGATCTGCCTGATGTATTTCATCACCTATGTCGACCGGGTGAACATCTCGACTTTGGCGCCGCTGATCTCGAAGGATCTGCAGCTGTCCAATCTGCAGCTTGGGCTGGCGCTGTCGGCGTTCGGTTATCCCTACGCGCTGCTGCAGATTCTCGGCGGCACCGCCGCCGACAAATTCGGACCGCGGCGCACCTTGCTGATTTGCGGTGCGATCTGGGGCGTCTCCACCATCTGCACCGGATTCATCGGCGGCCTCGTCTCGCTCATCGTCGCGCGCGTCGCGGTCGGCATCGGCGAAGGCGCCACTTTCCCCGCCGCGACGCGCGCGATGGCCTATTGGGTTCCGTCCAGCCAACGCGGCTATGCGCAGGGCATCGTCCATTCCAGCTCGCGCCTGGCCAATGCGGTGACGCCGCCGCTGGTCGTGCTGCTGGCGGGATATCTCGACTGGCGCGGCGCCTTCATCGTGCTCGGCTGCGCCAGCCTCGTCTGGGTGGTGCTGTGGGCGACCTATTTCCGCGACAATCCCGCCGAGCATCGCGGCATCACGGGCGCGGAGCTGGCCGAGCTGCCGCCCTACGAAGACAAGAAGACGCGCAGCGAACGCCGCGTGCCGTGGGCGATCCTGCTGCGCGGCATGCTGCCGACGACCATCGTCTATTTTTGCTACAACTGGACGCTGTGGCTCTACGTGACGTGGCTGCCGAGCTTTTTCGTGCAGGCCTACGGACTCGAGCTCAAAAAGAGCGCGCTGTTTTCGTTCGGCGTGTTCGCTGCCGGCGTCGTCGGCGACACGCTGGGCGGCGTCATCGCCGACCGGCTGTCGCGCCGGACCGGTGACCGGCTGCGTGCGCGGCGCCTGGTGATCGGCGTCGCCATGCTGGGCTCGATGGTGTGCCTGCTGCCGGCGGTTTTCATGCACGACCTGACCATCGTCAGCATCGCGCTCGGTGGCGCCTTCTTCTTCCTCGAACTGGTGGTCGGTCCGATCTGGGCCGTGCCGATGGACATCGCGCCGAAATTCGCCGGCACGGCGAGCGGCATCATGAATACCGGATCGGCGATCGCGGGCATCATCTCCCCGTTCGCGTTCGGCCTGCTCATTCAGCTGACCGGCAGCTACAACGTGCCGTTCTATGGCTCGGTCGGCTTCCTCTTTGTCGGCGCGCTGCTCGCCTTTTTTCGCCTGCCGCGCAAGCAGCTCGACGTCGGCGACGAAGAGCTCCCGGCGCCGCCCCCGCTCGCGGCGCGCGATGGGCGCGGCGCGGTCATGCGACCGCGACCGTCGTAACGGGTGTGCCGCGGTGGCGAGGAATGCTAGCAAGCCCCGTCCGAGCTGGAGGGTGAGCCGACATGGCCGAGCCGACGCATATTCCCCGACCGAACCTGCATGACGCGCTGGTGACCAATCTGCGCGGCATGATTCTCGACCGCGCCCTGAAGCCGGGTGAGAAGATTTCGGAGCAGGCGCTGTGCGAGCGGTTCGGCGTATCGCGCACGCCGTTGCGCGAAGCGCTCAAGGTGCTGGCGGCGGAAGGCATCGTCGAGCTGTTGCCGCATCGCGGCGCAACGATCGCGCGCATCACCGAAGACGAGGTCGACGAGCTGTTTCCGATCATGGCGGCGCTTGAAGGGCTGGCCGGCGAGCTGGCGTGCGAGCAGGCGAGCGACGCGGACATTGCGCGCGTGCGCAAGCTGCACGACGCCATGATCAAGGCCTATCGCGCCGGTGACGAGGTGCAGTATCTGCGCTTCAACCGCGCCATCCACGAAGCGATGTTCGAGATCGCGCGCAATGACGCCTTAAAGTCGATGTACCAGCAGATCCTGACCCGAATCCATTCGTCGCGCTTCGTCGTTCGCAAGAGTGAAGCCAACTGGAAGAGCGCGGTGCAGGAGCACGAAGAAATCATGGCGGCGCTGGCGGCGCGCGACAAGCGCCGCCTGCCCAAGCTGCTGCGCAAGCACGTGACCGGAACCACCATTTCGATCGCCAAGGAAGCCCTGGCCCAGGCGGCCGAGGCCCAGCCAGACCCTGCGCCGCGCCGCCGGACGGCAAAAGTGCGACGCGCATAAGCATCAGCGGAGAGCAACGACATGCGATACGCATTGGGCGATGACGAGGTGACGCTGGACGACAGCGCCTATGTCGCGCCGTCGGCGACACTGATCGGACGCGTGCAGCTGGCCGCCCGAGCGAGTGTCTGGTTCGGCGCCGTGCTGCGCGGCGACGAAGATACGATCTTCATCGGCGAAGGCAGCAACGTGCAGGACAATTGCGTGCTGCACACCGACCAGGGCTTTCCGATGACAGTCGGCGACGGCGTCACGATCGGCCATCTGGCGATCCTGCATGGCTGCATCATCGGCGCCGGGTCGCTGATCGGCATGGGCTCGACCTTGATGAACGGCGTACGGATCGGCCGCAATTGCCTGATCGGCGCGCGCACCTTGCTGACCGAAGGCAAGGAAATCCCCGACAACGCCGTGGTGCGCGGCAGTCCCGGAAAAATCGTCGGTGAAGTGACCGAGACGCAGATCGCGATGATGCAGGCGGGCGCCCTGTCCTATCGCGAGCGCGCCGCCCAGTACCGCGTCAAGCTGCGCGAGCAGCGCTGAGTTTCACGACCGATCGCTGATCGCCTCGGCGACCCTCGCCACGCGGTGTTGCCGGTTTCGGTTTCGCCGCCGATGGCAGACGTCGCGCGCTCGCGCCTACTTCTTCTTTTGGCGCGCCGGAACCAGGCGCGCTGCAGCGTCAGCGCGTGCCCTTGCCGTGGCGGAGTCGGCGCTGTCTTTGGGCGTCGCGAGCATGCGGGCGATGTCGAGCAGCTTACGGCGCGCCTCGGCGTCGTCGATCGCGGACAGCGCGCGCATCCAGGTGCCCGCTTCGCTGGCCTGCACGGCGACATCCGTCGGTTCAAGCGCGTCATCGAGGAATTCCCCGACCGGCACGTCGAGGAAACGCGCAAGCTGCAGCAGGCGCGTAACCGTGATCCGATTGGTGCCTTCTTCGTATTTCTGGATTTGCTGCGACGTCACGCGGAGATGCTGGCCAAGCTCCCGGCGAGTCATGCCGCGATCGAGACGAGCCGCCTGGATGGCCCTGCCGAGGCGCACGTCGGTCGCTTCGGCTCGGCCCTTTCGGCGCTGGACCGCGGCGTTTCCCGACTCCGTCCGTTTTCGTTGTTCTTTCTTGGTCACCATGACGTCATGTTCTTTGCCGACATCGGCCACTCTAGTCGAGCTTCACCCGATCTGTGGAGAGGTTGCGGCGCGGAAACGCGGAAACAGTGACTCCGCATGGCGGCTGAGCCGATCGAGGCTTCCGCGTCCGGCGGGGTCCGGGGCCGGTGTGTGCGCAAGCGGGGCTGTCCCGGTGACCCGTGGCCAGCGCGTTTTCCCGCGAAAGCCTGCCCCGTACTCGATACGGGGGGTACCGGTTGGCGGAGGGAAAGCTTTAGGCGTAGGGCTGCGCGTACTCGTCCGTTTTGTGCGTCCCAAACAGGAATCCGTCGACGCCGGTTTCTGGGTCCAGTTCGCCGGCTGCAACCCTCAGCGTCCACGGACGCAGGTCGCGTGCGGTACGCGTACAGCGAAGAAACATACGTTCGAGCGCGTCTCGCTCGGCGGCGAAGCAGAGATCGAGGGTGCCGGTCACCGCAACATCGGCTGCGCCGGCCACCACCGTCGCGCCGAGCAGAATCTCGTTTGCAGCGTTGGCAAACTGCATCAGCGATGTCGGATCAACGGCAGGCTGGAAATCGAATGCAATGCTGACCGCCAGCAGTTGAACGCGCTCGGCGACATGGATGCCGCAGAGGAAATCAGCATCGGGACCGGATACGCGCGCTGACCATCCGCCCGCGTCGCTGATCCGGAGCCACGTTGTTGCATGCGTCCGCAACAGACTCTCGATCGTTGCTCGAACACGCAGGTCGTTTGCGACTGTGCCCTGGAGGCGGAGCGACGTGGTGCGCTCGCGACGCGCAGCCGATCGGTCCGTACCTTCAGCGCGCCTGAACGAAGATCTCGATGGCATGGCGCACGCGCGAGGAGATTGTTGGACGGAGCATATAGCGTTCAGCCGCCACGCAAACCTGCGCAAGCCGGAGCAAGAGGAACTCTGAACTGCTGCAAATGCATGGAATATTTCGGACAAGGCAAAAAAAAGGGGCCGGCGATTTCTCGCCGGCCCCCGTTGGTTCGCAGATGTCGCGTTAGAATTTCACGCGGACGCCACCAAAGAAGTAACGGCCTGTGACATCGAACGACGCGTTCTGCTGTGTGGTGTTCACCGGATTGCCAAGGCCGGCCGGGAAGTTACCACCGTTGAAGATGCCCGGCAGCTGCGGCGGAATCACGTCCGTTACGTTACGGATGCCCGCAAAGATCTGGACGTTCCGGAAGTTGTAGCTGCCGTAGATGTCGTGCAGCCACTGCGACTCAACCGTGTTCGGGGTGTAGGTCGGCTGGCCGGGAAGCGTGTTGTTCAGCGACGTCTCGCCGCGGAACCGGCTCGTCCACGAGAAGCTGAAGCCTTCGAGGTCGTAGGTTGCACGGATGAGACCCTGCACGCGCGGATAGCCGAGCGAACCGGCCAGATACTGCGTCTGGCTCGGATCGTTGACGAACGGCACGAGCGTGTGACGCGGCGTCCAGTTCCAGTTGCTGTTGAGTGTCAGGCTGCTGCCGCTCTGCAAGCCGAACTGGTCGAGGTCGATGGAATAGGTCAGGTCGGTGTCGAGACCCTGGATCTTCTCGAAGCCCGCATTGACGTACGGCGTCTGCACCGAGTCGAGCGAGCCATCGGTTCGGCGCGTGACGAACGAGCAGTTGACGCCGAGGTCATAGCAGCCGTTGGCAATGCTCGTCGCATCCGGCACCACGACCGCGTTCTTCACACGCACCTGGTAGTAATCGACCACCGCCGTGAAGTGCGGCAGGAAGGTCGGCGTGAACACCGTACCAACCGTAATGCTGCGGCCGGTTTCCGGCTGCAGGCCCGGGTTGCCGGTGATGTTCGACGCCGGCGCGTTTACCGTCGTCGAATCGAAGCCCGCCGGGACGCCGGCGGCCCGGCAATGCTGCAAGCGCGCCGAGTTGGCGTTGATGAACTGCACCGAGCAGGGATCGGTGATCGAGATGAACGACTGGCCGCCCGACGAGAACAGCTCGTCGCCGTTCGGTGCGCGCACCGATTTGGCCAACCCGGCGCGGAATTTGATCGAGTCGTTGACCGCCCAGGCCGCCGTCAGGTTCCAGGTATAGTCCTTGCCGGTCGTCGTGTAGTCCTGACCGCGGATCGCGCCCGTCAGATCGACCGCCTTGGCGAACGCCAGGTCGCGCAGGACCGGCACGTTCACTTCGCCGTAGATTTCCCGGGTCGTGTACGAACCGATCGTCGGGCGCGTACCGGCCTGGTTGCCGAAGATCGTGTTGCTCGGACGCAGCGAGAGCGCATCCGGGTGCGAATCCGTCGATTCCATGCGCCATTCCGCACCGATCGCGAAGCCGAGCGGAGCGACCGTACCGCTGAACGGAGTGCGGAAGGTAAACAGGTCGCCGGTCAAATTGACCTGTGCATCCTGCTGCGTCAGCACGTCGTCTTCGTGCGTCTGCACGTGGGCGTAGTTGAACTGCGCCGGGGTCAGCGATCCGACGCGGAACGGGTTGATCGGGACGCAGCCGTTGGTCGGATTGGCCAGCGTGCTGCGGCAGACGACCTGGCCGGTCGGGCCGACGACGGCGTCGAGCTGGTCGTTGATGTTCGCCGTGATGCGATCGGTATTGGCGAACGTCGTCTTGTTACGCCCGTAGTTGTACGACACGTCGTACTTCCAGCCGTTCGACAGGGTGCCGTCGAAGCCGAGCACCGAGCGGAAGACGTCATATTCGTAGTCCAGGCCGCGCTTGGCCCAGTCGCCGTTGTAGCGCGTCAGTTCGACGTTCTGCAGACCCGCCGAACGCGCCAGACCGGCGAGGTCGGCCGGCATGAACACGTTGGTAACCGGAACGACCAGCGCTGCACGCGCCGTCGACCCGATCGTGCCGTTCGCCAGCGTCGCGTTGTCGAAGCTGCCGCGCGAATTGGCATACTTCACGTCGGCAAAGAAGTTGACGTCCTTCACCGGACCGAGATTCTCGGCCAGCTGATAGCGAACCATCGTGTCGGTGACATAGCGGTTGTTGGGCGACTGCAACGGAACGTCGGCACCCGTGTTGAAACCGTCGCCGCCAACCGACAGGCCGGTATTGCCGGGGACCAGCGTGCCGCGGTTGAACGGCACCAGGCCCGAGCCGTCGGGACGCAGCGCAAACGTGTAGCCCGGGCGGCCGGCGCCCAGCGCGGTCGCCACGGTCGGCGCTCCGCTCGCGGCGAAGCGCGAGCTGACGGTGCAGCCGACCTGCTGGAAGTCCGTCGTGGTGCCGGTCTGCCAGGATTGCTGGCAGCGCGCGTAGTTACGGTCGCCGCCATAGACGCCGGTCTGGCGCGCATAGTCGAAGGCGAACGTCACGTTGCCGCGGCCATTCGCGAAATTCGCACCGAAAATGCCGTCGAGATTCTGCGTGTAGTGGCCGCCGGCCTGGGCGCCACCGACCTGCGCGTCGACCTCGGCGCCTTCGTAGTTCTTCTTCATGATGAAGTTGACCACGCCGGCGACCGCGTCGGCGCCGTACACCGCGGACGAAC
>JAQGIE010000245.1 GCA_028291365.1 Rhodospirillales bacterium | reverse complement strand
CCGAGACCTTTGAGCAGCAGCTGCCAGGCGCGAGTCAGCACCGGCATCGAGAGTTTCTCGGCCAGCGCTCCGCCGCGCACGCGCTCGCTTTCGCCGATGCCGGCGCTCGCGGTGGCGGGCGTCAGTTTGAGCCGCGTCAGCAGATGGGTGAATTCGAGCAGGTCCTGCAGCACGACGCCGGGATCGGCACCGGCCGCATGCAGCGACTGGGAAATATCGAGCGCGGTCTGCGCGTCGCCGCGCAGCGCGGCTTCGAACAGGTCGATGACGATGGCGCGGTCGGCAAGGCCGAGCATGTCGCGCACCTGTTCGCCGGTGACGGTGCCGGCGCCGCGTGAAATGGCCTGGTCGAGCAGCGACAGCCCGTCGCGAACCGAACCGTCGGCGGCGCGCGCGATCAGGTCGAGCGCTTCGGGCTCGATCGACGCGTCTTCCTGCGCAGCGATGCCCGCGAAATGTTTGATCAGCACACTGCCGTCGACGCGACGCAGGTCGAAACGCTGGCAGCGCGACAGCACGGTCACCGGGACTTTGCGGATCTCGGTGGTTGCGAAGACGAACTTCACGTGCGGCGGCGGTTCTTCCAGCGTCTTCAGCAGCGCGTTGAACGCCTGCTTCGACAGCATGTGGACCTCGTCCACGATATAGACTTTGTAGCGCGCGCTGGCGGGGGCGTAGCGCACCCCGTCGATCAACTCGCGCACGTCGTCGACGCCGGTTCGGCTGGCGGCGTCCATCTCGATCACGTCGACATGGCGGTCGGCGGCGATGGCGCGGCACGGCTCACACACGCCGCAAGGCTGGATGGTCGGCCCGCCGCTGCCGCCGGGACCGATGCAGTTCAACGCGCGGGCGACAATTCGTGCGGTGGTGGTTTTGCCGACGCCGCGAACGCCGGTGAGCATGAAGGCGTGCGCGATCCGGTTCTGCGCGAAGGCGTTGGTCAGCGTGCGCACCAGCGCGTCCTGGCCGATCAGCTCGGCGAAGGTCGAGGGCCGGTATTTGCGCGCGAGGACCCGATACGCGGCCTTTGCGTTCTCTTCCGGCGAGGTGGGGGGCGCCGCGCCCGCGCCGAGATCGAGGGACAAAGAATGCGATCCGGATCGGAATGAAGAAGCGAGGTGGAAGGCTGGATCGGCGACCCGAACCGAATCTCGGTACGGCTGCTTCCTTTCGGATCTGACCGGGTTCGCGAGGGATCCGCCCGCCGCCAACCTTCCGTCGGGCAATATCGAGATCGCAGGCGCCCTGGGCAAGCCCACCCAGGAACGACCGGCGGCCGGGGGCGTTCTGTCCATATCTGGACATTCTGCCAGAGATCGTCCATATGTGGTCAATGGCCGACCCAAGATCAGCCTCGATTCCCGAGCCGACTCCGGAGCCAGCGCCCGAGGCCGCCGAAATCGCGGCCGGCTTCCGGGCCGTATTCCGCCTGTTCGAGCTGTGGAAGCTCGATGTCGAACAGCAGCGCGTGCTGCTGGGGCGCCCATCGCGCTCGACGTTCTACAATTGGCGCGCGGGCAAGATCGGGGCGGTGCCGCATGACGTGGTACGTCGCCTGTCCTGGCTGCTCGGCATCCACAAGGCGCTGCAGATCATCTTCGCCGATCCGGCGCAGGCCGATGGCTGGGTCCATCGCGCCAACGATGCGTTCGGCGGCCGGTCGGCGCTCGACCACATGCTTGCCGGCGACATTGCCGATCTCGCCGCCGTACGCGCGCGTCTCGACGCGGCGCGCGGCGGGTGGTCGTGAGTGACGCGCCCGATCGCGCAGGCGTGAAGCTCGGAAGCGTGTATCGGCCGCGCCAAGAGGAGATGGCTGCGCGGACCGGACTTCCCGTTCCGCCGCGCACGCGCCTGCGTTGGAGCCGCGCGCATCGCATCATCCCGTCGCGCTTTCCGCCCATCGATCTGTTCGAGCGCATCGCCGATCCCAACGACTGGGAGCTGCTGGCGCGGCTGGAAACGCGCACCAACCCGCGTGCGCGCGAAGCCTGGGGCGAGATCGCGCTGGTGCCGCCCGAACGCCGTGTGGCGGGGCCGGGCGCGTCGTGGGTGATGGCACCGTTCTGCCACGTCAACGCGGCGGGCTCGCGTTTCGGCGACGGTACGTTCGGCGTCTACTACGCGGCCAAGGATCTCGTCACCGCGGTCGCCGAGACCGCGTTTCATCTCGGCCGTTTTTTCGCCGCGACCCGCGAAGCGGCGACCCGTGCCACGATGCGCGTGCTGGTGGGCAAGCTCGACGCGACGCTCGAAGATCTGCGCGGCATCGCCTATGGGCCGCTCTTCGATCCCGATGACTGGCGCCCGGGGCAGGGCTTCGGTCGCGTGCGGCGCGCCGGCGGCACCGACGGCTTCGTCTATCCCAGCGTGCGACGCGCGGGCGGCGATTGCGTCGCTTTGTTCTGGCCGGACGTTCCCGGTATTCCGACCCAGGAGCGTCATCTCGTGTATGAATGGAACGGCAGCCATGTCGCGCGATGGTTCGACCCGCAGGACGAGACGTGGCATTCGCTATAGCGTGGCGGACTTGAAGTTCGCCGCCTCTTGGGCGTGGTACCGAGCGAACTTCAAATCCAAAAGCCACACTAGAAACGATAGATCGCTAGTGTCCTGATCGATTCCGAAGGTCGTCCGAGCTCGCGACAGGCACTTACGAACTTCGGAATCGGGACATTAGCCCATGCGCCGCAATCTTCTCTCCGATCCGACGCTCGATCGCGCATCGCACCTGCGCCAGGACCACGATTTTCTGAGCCAGGCCTGGGGCACGGGACGGGTGCTGCCTTTGTGGCGCGGCCAGATCCTGATCCGCGGCGATGAAGGCGCGCCGCGACTGGGGCTGATCTCGACCGATCATCCTGCGCTGCCGCGCAAGCAGCCGATCTTTCTCGGCGTCGCCGGCGACGAAGCGATCTTCGCGCTCGACGTCGGCGACGATGACGATGCGCCCGCGGGGTTCGCGCCCGATCCGTTCGTCGAGTTGCGGGCGGTCGGCCACCTTCTGCCGGCCGACGAAGCCTCGTACGCGGCGATGGCACGCGGCCTGGTGCTGTGGCACGCGCGGCATCTCTTCTGCGGCGTGTGCGGTCATCCGACCTTGTTCCAGGAGGCGGGGCATCGTCGCGTCTGCACCTACGAGCCTTGCGGCACCGAACATTTCCCGCGCTCCGATCCGGCGGTGATCGTGCTGGTGAAGAACGGCGACAAGATCCTGCTGGCGCGTCAGACGCGCTGGCCCGAAGGCATGTATTCGGTGCTGGCGGGATTCGTCGAACCGGGCGAGAGCCTCGAGGACGCGGTGGCGCGCGAAGTCTTCGAGGAGTCCGGCGTCCGCGTCACCGACGTGCAGTATCACTCGTCGCAGCCCTGGCCGTTCCCGTCGTCGCTCATGCTGGGCTTCACCGCGACCGCGATCACGACCGAGCTCAATTTCGACGGCGTCGAGCTGGAGCAGGGCGGCTGGTTCGATCGCGAGACCTTGAAGAACTTGCCGCCGGGCGGCCCGATGCGCCTGCCCAACCCGCTGTCGATCGCGCGGCGCCTGGTCGATGACTGGCTGGCGGAAGGTTGACGCGCGTCAAGGCGGCGGTCGCAGTTCGGCTCTAGCCTCGCCGCTTCACCCTCCCCACATAGGGCCGCATGACTGGAACGAACTTCGCCCGCACCGCGCTGCTTCTGGCGGCGCTGACCGGTCTGTTCATGGCGATCGGCTACCTGATCGGCGGTAGCGGCGGCGCGTTCATCGCGCTGCTCATTGCCGGCGTGATGAATCTCTTCGCGTACTGGAACAGCGACCGCGTCGTTCTCTCGATGTATGGCGCGCGCGAAGTCGGCGCGGCGGACGCGCCCGGCCTCTACAGCATCGTGCGTGACCTTGCGGCGCGCGCCGGCCTGCCGATGCCGCGCGTCTATATCATCGACAATCCGCAGCCCAACGCCTTCGCCACCGGTCGCAATCCCGAGCATGCGGCGGTGGCGGTGACCACCGGCATTCTGCAGGCGCTGACGCCGGAAGAATTGTCCGGGGTGCTGGCGCACGAACTGGCGCATGTGCGCCATCGCGACACGCTGACCATGACCATCACCGCGACCTTGGCCGGTGCCATCGGCATGCTCGCCAATCTCGCCTTCTTCTTTGGCGGTTCACGCGACCGCCAGGGGCCCGGCCCGATCGTCGGGCTGTTGCTGATGATCCTGGCGCCGATCGCCGCCACGTTGGTGCAGTTGGCGATCAGCCGGTCGCGCGAATACGAGGCCGATCGCGGCGGCGCGGAGATCAGCGGCAATCCTGACGCGCTGGCCGATGCGCTCGAAAAGCTCGACGCCTATGCGCACCGCGTGCCCAACCAGCAGGCCGAGGCCAATCCCGCGACCGCGCATCTGTTCATCGTCAATCCGCTGACCGGCCGCGGTCTCGACGGGTTGTTCCGTACCCACCCCGCAACCGAACAACGCGTCGCCCTGCTGCGTGCGATGCGCGGCGGCAATTGGGGCGCACCCGCGCGCGGTTCGCCCGTGCGCCCGCCCCGCGTCGTGACCTCGGTGCCGATCAGCCGCGGTCGCTGAGGCAAACTCTATCGACGGGTTCGAACGGTCGCAGCCAAACGAATCGTCATCGTTGCCCTTCACTGTTGCGGAACGGCGACGCCGGATAGGTGCCCAGCAGCTTCACTTCCTCGGCGAAGAAGCGCAGCTCGTCGAGCGCCAGCGCGAAATTGCGCTCCTCGGGACGGCCCTCGGCGTCGACATAGAATTGCGCCGCCTGAAACCGGCCGTCGACCATGTAGCTTTCGAGCTTCACCAGGTTGACGCCGTTGGTGGCGAAGCCGCCCAGCGCCTTGTAGAGCGAAGCCGGAATCGACCGCACGCGAAACAGGAAGCTCGTCATTACCGTGCTGCCTTGCGCCGGCGCGACCGGTTCGGTCTGCATGATGAGAAAGCGTGTCGTGTTGTGCGCCACGTCCTCGGCGTTCTTCTGCAGGATGTCGAGCCCGTAAATCTCGGCCGCCAGCTCGCTGGCGATCGCGCCATGCTCGTTGTTGCCGCGCCTTGCGACGTCGGCGGCCGCACCCGCTGTGTCGGCATGCACGATCGGCTTCACGCCCAGCCGGCGCAGCGTTTCGCGGCACTGGCCCAGCGCCTGGACGTGGCTGTGCACTTCGCGCAGGTCGGACAGGTTGGTGCCGGGCAGGCCGAGGATGCAGTGATGCACCGGCTGGAAATGTTCGGCGACGATGTGCAGCCCGCCGTGCGGCAGCAGGTGATGCACGTCGGCGACGCGGCCCGCGATCGAGTTCTCGACCGGAATCATCGCGCGCTGCGCACGGCCTTCGCGTACCGCCGCGAACGCGTCCTCGAACGCCGCGCAGGGCAACGTCGTCCAGCCCGGCAGCACATTGCGGCAGGCAAGATCGGAATTGGCGCCCGGCTCGCCTTGGTAGGCGACGGTATTCGTCATGCTTGGCTCCACAGTCGTCGTGCGCGTTCGAGGTCGGTTGCGGTGTCGACGCCCAGCGGCACCGTGTCGACGATGGCGACGTCGATCCGCATGCCCATCGCGAGCGCGCGCAGCTGTTCCAGCCTCTCGGCGCGTTCGAGCGCAGCCGGCGGCTGCGCAACGAATCTCGTCAGCGCGTCGCGGCGATAGGCGTAGAGGCCGATATGATGCAGCAACGGGCCGTCGCCGGTCGGCGCCGAGGCGCGCGTGAAGTACAGCGCGCGGCCGCGCGGCGCGCCCGGTTCGCGCTCGACCACCGCCTTGACGACATTGGGATCGTATTTCTCGTGCAGCTCGGTGATCTCGGCCGCCAGCGTGCCGATATCGACCGCGTCATCATCGAGCAGCGACAGCGACGCGCGCACCAGCGCCGGGTCGAGCGTGGGCAGGTCGCCCTGGACGTTGATCACCGCGTCATGCGCGAAGCCGGGATCGAGCTGCGCCAGCGCTTCGGCGATCCGGTCCGAGCCCGATTGATGATGCGAGCCGGTCAGCACCGCTTCGCCCCCCGCAGCTTTGATCGCGTCGCAGATCGCCGCGTCCTCGGCGGCCACGACGACGCGCCCGATCCTGGCCGCCATGGCGCGTTCCCAGACCCGGACGATCATCGGCTTGCCCGCAATATCGGCGAGCGGCTTGTCAGGCAGGCGCGTCGAGGCGAGCCGTGCGGGGATCAAGGTGATGGGGTTGGTGGGAGTCACCAACGGTGCGTGCCGGTCGCGCCGATCCAGGTCAAGCCAGCCGGTGTTCTTTATCCGCGGGCATGCGGCCACCCCACCAGCCCCACATGCCCGCGTAAGATTTCTTGAACCGCGGGCATGTAGTCACCCCACCGGCCCGCGTACGATGCGTGCGACATATGGTCAGGCGCCGGTTTGCTGGAAATTCTCTTCGTGCGTTAAGAAGGCTTCGTTATACGGGGGCTCCGTTTAAGACCGCCCAGAACGGCCGACCAGGTACGTCCATGGAATTCAATAAGATCTTCGCCGCCATCCTCTGCGCTGGCATCCTCGGCATGGTCAGCGGCATTGCCGCCGAAATGCTGGTCGAGCCGGAGCATCTGGCGCAGCCCGCCTATCCGATCGAAGGCGTCGAAATCGTCGCCGGCGCTGCGGGCGCGGCCGGTGGCGGCGCCGCTGCGCTGGAGCCGGTCGAGCCGCTGCTCGCGAGCGCCAATGTCGCCAACGGCGAAAAGATCGCGGGCCAGTGCAAGTCCTGTCACACGTTCGAGAAGGGCGGCCCGAATCGGGTCGGCCCGAATCTCTGGGGCGTCGTCGGCAATCACCACGCCCATGCCGAAGGCTTTGCCTATTCGGCGGCGATGGCCGGCCTCAAGGACAAGACCTGGGACTTCGCCGCGCTCAACGAATTCATCTACAAGCCCGCCGCCGCCGTGCCGGGGACCAAGATGGGCTTCGCCGGCCTCAAGAAGACGCAGGATCGTGCCGACCTGTTGGCCTGGCTGAATGCGCAGAGCGACAAGCCGCTGCCGCTGCCCGCTGCGGGCGCGACTCCGGTGAAGGCCGACGCCCCTGCCGGTGGCGCTCCGGCGCCGGCCAAAGAGGCGGGTCCCGCTGCGACCAGCGCCGACAAGCCGTCCCAGCCCCAGGGTGAAGCGCGTCCGATCACGCCGGGCGGCAACACCGGTTCGACCAAGGCGCCGCAGGAAGCTCCGAAGCCGGCGACCCCGGCCGGCGGCGCAGCGCCGAAGAATTGAACGTGTCGGTCGATCTCGAGCCGCTGCTCGAGGTCGCCGACCGTCTCGCGACGGCGGCCGGCGCGGCCGCCCGTCGCCATTTCCGCAAACCGGTCGTCGCCGAAGCGAAAGCTGATTCGACTCCGGTCAGCATCGCCGACCGCGAAGCCGAAGCGGCGATGCGCGCCATCCTCCTGCGCGAACGTCCGATGGACGCCGTCTTCGGCGAAGAAGAAGGCGCCACCGAAGGGACCAGCGGCCTGACCTGGGTGCTCGATCCGATCGACGGCACCAAAGCCTTCCTCACCGGCCGGCCCAATTTCGTGGTGCTGATTTCGCTGCTCGACGAACATGGCACGCCGCTGCTGGGCGTGGTCGACCAGCCGATCGTGCAGGATCGCTGGGTCGGGGCGCACGGCGTCGGCACCACGCATAACGGCGAATCGGTGCGCACGCGCAGCTGCGCCAAGCTCGCCGACGCGATCTTCAGCTCGACCATGCTGCCCAGGGACGTGGCGCGCGCCGCCGCCTTCCGCCGTCTCGGCGATGCCTGCCGCTACGAGACCTGGGGCGGCGACGGCTATGCGATCGGGCTCCAGGCGAGCGGCTGGATCGACGTCGTGCTCGAATGCGGCATGCAGCTCTACGACTTCGCGCCGTTCGCGCCGATCGTCGAAGGCGCCGGCGGCAAAGTCACCGACTGGAACGGCGACCCGCTCACGCGCAAGAGCGAAGGCGTCGCGCTGTGCGTCGGCGATCCGCGTCTGCACGAACCGGCGCTGCGGCTGGTGCGCGGGTGAAAGCCGCGCTGGCGTTGCTGGCGCTGCTCGCTCCGCTCGCCGCTGCGGCCGCCGATCTCATTGTCGACGTCACCAACGTTCGCAGCTCGCGCGGCCATGTGCGCCTGTCGGTCTGCGACGAAGCGCATTTCGGCGGCGAGGGCTGCAAGTTCGACGGCGTCGCCGAGGCGCGCGAGGGCTTCACCCGCGTGATCGTGCACGACGTGCCGGCCGGACGCTGGGCCGTGCAGGCATTCCATGACGAGAATGACAACGGCGAGTTCGACCAGAACTTCATCGGCCTGCCGCAAGAAGGGTTCGGCTTCTCGAACGACCCGCCGCTGCGCGGCAAGCCACGCTTCGCCGACAGCGCGATCGAGGTGCGCGAGCCGAAGACCGAGATCAGCTTGCGGTTGCGGAATTCGATCTTCGACTGAGTGCGCGAGTGGTCGGGTCTAGTCCGGCTCGACCGGCTTCTTCCGGCCCCGCAGCGCCCCGATCAATTCGCGCAGCGAACGCCGACGATGCTCGCCCGCGTGGAGCAGCCGCACGAGCGCGGCGAGCAGGCGTTCTTCGTTGACGCGTCCACCGCGGCGCAGATGCGGGCGGAAGCGGGCGCGATTGTCGAGCACGACTTTCGGTTGGGTAAGTTCGAGCAACCCTTCCAGCCCGCGCGTCACGCCGAATCCGCTCTGGCGCCTGCCGCCGAACGGTATGCGCGGATCGGCGGTGGCGGCAACCGCGTCGTTGATCGTGACCACGCCGACGTCGAGAGCAGCCGCGACCTTGGCCGCTTCGGCGCGCGGTCCGAACACCGACGCGCCCAGCGCGTGCGGCTGCGCGTTGGCGAGCTGCACGGCTTCGGGCCAGGCATCGACCACGCGCAACGACAATACTGGCGCGAAGAGGTCGCTGGCGTGCAAGGCCGACTCGTCGGGCGCATTGCGGATCAGCAGCGGCGGGCTGGTCTCGGCGCGTGCATCGATATTCGCGCTCCAGGTCGCGCCGCCCGATGCTGCTTGCGACAGGAGCGGCAGCAGCCGCGCCCGCGTGCGCGCATCGACCGGCATCGGTGCGAGCGCAGCCAGGCGTTGTTCAAGCGCCGGCACGAACGCGTCGGCGATCGCGCGTTCGACGAAGATCCGGCGCGGCGCGATGCAGGTCTGCGACGAGTTCAGCGCGAAGGCGAAGGTGAGCGCGTCGGCGGCACGCGCGGGATTTGCGCCTGCCAGTACGATCGCGGCGTCGTTGCCCGCCAATTCCATCACGGTCGGTGTCAGCGTTTCGGCGCAGGCGCGCAGCACGGCGCGTCCGGTCGCGCCCGATCCGGTCAGCAGCACCTTGTCGGGACCGGCGGCGACGAGCTTCTCGGCCGTCTCGACCGAATCGTCGGTGACTTGAAACAACGAGTCGGGCAGGCCCGCCAGCAGGAACGCACCGCGCAACGCGGCGAGACAGGCGCGCTCGCCCGGGGCCGGCTTCACGATCACGGCGTTCCCCGCGACCAGCGCCTGCACGGCCTGCACGCCGGCGAGAAACAGCGGATAATTGCCGGGCGCCACCACCAGCACGACGCCGAGCGGCGCCGGTTCGACGATCGCATCGATGCCCCACAACCAGACCGGCCGGTCGCTGCGAGCGGGACGGCGCGGGCGCAGCACGCTCGCGGCGCGCCGTTCGAGAAAGCGCATCGCATCGAGCAGCGGCAGCACTTCCATCGCGATGGTTTCGGCCGGGCTGCGATCGCTGCGTGCGACCGTGCTGGCGAACGACACCGGCGCCCGGGCCAGCGCGCGACGCGCGTGGCGCACCAGACGCAGCCGACCGGCCACGGGCACGCCGGCCCAGCCGCGCTGCGCCCTGCGCGCTGCCTCAAGCAGCAAAGCCGGCTCCATGTTTTCTACGCTCGCCAGAAATGACCAAATACCCGGCGAGATTCGTCGGGAATGATGCAAGACGCAACCGGTACGGCTTGGGGGACAGTCGAATGAGCCTTCGCATCGGCGTGGTCGGCGGCGGATTTGGCGGTCTGGCGGCGGCCTGCGTGCTGGCTGCGCGCGGCCACAACGTCACGTTGTTCGACCGCAACGCGCGCGTCGGCGGTGTCGCGTCCGAGCTCGAAACCCACTTCATTCGTTTCGACCTCGGCCCCACCAGCCTGACTGCGCCGCGGCTGCTGGCACGGATTTTCGAAGAGGCCGGCCGCAAGCTCGAGGACCGGCTCGAGCTGACGCGACTCGATCCGCAGCTGCGCTGCTTCTTCGACGATGGCTCGGTGCTCGACCTGGTCGAGGATTCGAGCGTCATGGCGCAAAGGATCGCCGCCCTGACGCAGAGCGCGGCCGAGGGCGAGGCCTATCGCGACTTTCTGGTGCAGGCCGCGAAACTGCAGCAGGCGCGCGAGCGACTCTTTTTCGACCGTTCGATCACGACTTTGCGCGACGTCATCGACGCCGGCTTGCTGCAGCGATCGTCGCTTGCACATCTGGTGTCGTTGCGCCTCGGCCAGTCGGTTGCCGAGTTCGTTCGCGGCCGTGTTCGCGACGAGCGCGTGGCGCGGCTGCTCGAATCCTTCACCAGCGGCTCGTCGCCGGCCCGGGCGCCCGCCATGCTGTGCTCATCTGCTTCGGTGCAGAGTCGTGACGGTCTGTGGCACCCGACGGGCGGGATGCAAGCCGTCGCGGCTTCGCTCGAAAAACTGATCCGCGAGTTGGGCGGCCAGATTCATCTCTCCACCTTGATTGCGAAAATCGAACGCGACCGAGGCCGGGCGACCGGGCTCGTCACCGATGGCGGCGATCGTTTCGCGTTCGACGCGATCGTGTCCAATGCGAATTCGGTGCGAACCGATCGCGATCTGCTGGGCGGGCCTGGCGGCGATGACGAGCCGTCCTGTTCCGGCCTGGTGCTCTGTTTCGGACTCGACCAGCGCTACGAACATCTCGCGCATCACGACATCGTCTTCAGCCGCGACGGCGACGAGGAACGACGCGCGATCTTCGAGGTGGGCGAACCCAGTGCCGATCCGACCTGCTACATCACCGCGGCCGAGGGCGGCGTTGCGCTGCAGGTGCTCGTCCATATGCCATATCTGCGGCCGCATCATGATTGGCGCGAGATGCTGCCGGCCTGCCGCCGCGTCATCCTCGACAAGCTCGCGCGGGTCGCCGGCATGGCGGATCTCGAATCGCGCATCGTCGTCGAACGGCAGGTCACGCCGCAGGATTTCCACGACCGGTACGGGCTGTTGAACGGGGCGATCTACGGGCTCGCCAGCCACGGGAAATTCCTGGGCGCGCGCAAGCCGGGCAATCGCTCGCGCCGCGTCGCCGGCCTCTATCTCGCGGGCGGTTCGGCGCATCCCGGCGCCGGCGTGCCGATGGCGCTGCTGTCGGGCTGGCTTGCGGCCGAAACGCTCGACCGGGACGCGCGGGGAGGCCGGCTGGCCGTTTGAGGTGCGGCGTCCTGGCGCGGTGTTTGGCGCCCCTTCGCGGGGACGCTTCCGCGGCCGCGCCCCTCCGCGAACGGTACCCACTTCGCGCGAAAACGCGCTATAGGGCTGCCTCCATGGATCCCTCCAAGACCCGCCACGACGAGAATTTTCCGGTCGGCTCGTTCCTGCTCGCCCGGCCGCTGCGTCCGCACGTCCACGCCTGGTACCGGTTCGCGCGCGCCGCCGATGATGCGGCCGACGCGCCGGGCCTGGCGCCGGCCGACAAGCTGGCGCGGATCGACGCGCTCGAACTGGGCCTCGTTGACGGGTCGCATCCCGACTCCGCGCCGTTGAAGGCGAGCGGGAAGGGGCTCGACCATGCGCGCGAACTGCTGGTCGCGTTCCGCGCCGACGCGCGCGGTGAAAGCTGCGCCAGCTGGGACGACCTGCTGCGTTATTGCCGCTTTTCGGCGGCGCCGGTCGGCCGCTATCTGCTCGACATTCACGGCGAGGATCGCGCCACCTGGCCGGCCGGCGACGCGCTGTGCGCAGCGCTGCAGATTCTCAACCATCTGCAGGATTGCGGCGACGACAATCGCAATCTCGATCGCCGCTACGTGCCCGAGAACTGGATTCCGGCCGGCTTCTTCGATCCCGCCAACGTGGCGCTGCGGCGGCCGGTGCTCGATCGCTGCCTCGACGGCGTCGAGGATCTTCTGTCCGACGCAGCTGCGCTGCCGGGCCAGATCAAAAGCACGCGGCTGCGCTTCGAAGTCCGCAGCATCCTGCGCCTCGCACGCACGCTGACGCACAAGCTGCGGCTTGCCGATCCGATCGCAACGCGCGTGCGCTTGCGCAAGCGCGATTTCCTGAGATCTTTCGCGCTGTCCTGGTCGCCCGTCTGCATCAGCGACGAAGAGATCGTGATCGGCCGCGTGGCGCGCGCCAGATCGTCGTTCGTCTCGGGCATGAAGGCGCTGCCGTCCGAGCGCAAGCGCGGCATGTTCGCGCTCTACGCCTTCTGCCGCGACGTCGACGATATCGCCGACGGTGCCGGCAAGGCCGAAGGAAAGCTCGCGCTGCTCGCCGCCTGGGGACGCGATCTCGACGCGCTCTATGCCGGCACTGCGAAGACACCGCTGACGCGCGAACTGCGTTGGGCGGTCGAGCGCTTCAAGCTGCCGCGGTCCGAGTTCGAGCTCGTGCTCGACGGCATGCGCACCGACAGCGGCAGCATCGTGCGCATGCCCGACGGCGTTGCGCTGGCCAATTACTGCCGCTGCGTCGCGGGTGCGGTCGGCGTGCTGTCGGTGCATGTGTTCGGCGCGCCGGATCCCGTGACGGTCGAGTTCGCGGTGCGGCTGGGGCATGCGCTGCAGCTCACCAACATCCTGCGAGACGTCGACGGCGACGCGCGCGAAGACCGGCTTTACGTGCCGCAGGATCTGCTCGACCAGTTCGGCATCGACGGCTCGCACGCGCTGGAGGCGACGCGTCATCCCGGTTTCGCGCGCGCCTGCGCCGCGTTGGCCGAAGAAGCCAAGGCCGCCTTCGCGACCGTCGACGTGCCGCGCGCGACCATCGCCAAGCTGAAGCCGGCGCTGCTGATGATGGGCGCGTATCGCCGCTTGCTGAGCAAGCTGCTGGCGCGCGGCTGGACCGATCGCAAGCCGGTGCCCAAGACCAGCCTGCCCGAAAAGGCGCAGATCGCGTTGAAAGTCGCGTTGGCGCGGTAAATCATTCCCCGCGCAAGCGGGGATCCCTCCTCCTCATGCACACGCGCCACACCAAACGATCTGGACCCCCGCCTTCGCGGGGGATTACGCACGTCATCGGCGCCGGACTCGCCGGCCTGTCGGCTGCGACGGCACTGGCCGAGCGCGGCATGCGCGTCGAGATCAGCGAGGCCGCGCCGCAGGCCGGCGGCCGCTGCCGTTCGTTTCATGACGCCTCGATCGACCGCACCATCGACAACGGCAATCACCTGATCCTGTCGGGCAATGACGGGATCCGCACCTATCTCGACCGGTTCGGCGCGCGCGACCGCGTGCTCGATCTCGGCGATGAATTCCGTTTCGTCGATCGGGACGACGGTGCGGTTTTCACCGTGCGCCCGAACATGGGCCGTTTGCCCTGGTGGCTGTTCGCGCCGTCGCGCCGCGTTCCGGGAACGAAAGGGTTCGACTATCTCGCCGACATGGCGCGGCTGTTGACCGCGCCCAGCACCGCGACGATCGGCGAAGCCTTGCCCGCGACGCGCCTGCGCCGCGCGCTGTGGGAGCCGGTCGCGGTGTCGGTGTTGAACACTTCGATCGACCGCGCCTCGGCCCGCGCTTTCGCGTCGATGCTGCGCCTGACCTTGATGAAAGGCGGGGCCTATTCGCGACCGATGGTGGCGCGCGACGCGCTGGCGGATGCGCTGGTCGAACCGGCGACGACCTATCTCGCGGCGCGCGGCGCCGCGGTCGCGACGGGACGGCGGCTGCGCGCGCTGACGGTTCAGCAGGGCCGCGTCACCAGCCTCGCTTTTGCCGATGGCGACGTCGCGGTCGGTGCCGGTGATGCGGTGGTGCTCGCGGTGCCGCCCGCGGTCGCCGCGTCGCTGCTGCCGGGTCTCGACGTCCCGAACGAGGACGAGCCGATCCTCAATGCACATTTTGCCGTCGCGCCTGCCGATGGGCATGCGATTGCCGGCGTGCTGGGCGGCCGTGCGCATTGGGTGTTCCGGCGGCCGGGCCTGGTCAGCACCACGACCAGCGCCGACGCTCCGCGCGACGGCGAAGATCCCGCGCAAGCGCTGTGGAACGACGCGCGCGCCGCATTCCCTGACCTGCCGGTGGAAATGCCGCCGGTGCGCGTCGTCACCGAGAAGCGCGCCACCATCGCGCAGACGCCCGCCATGGAAGCGAAGCGACCGGCGCCGCGCGCCGCCGGCCTCGCCAATCTGGTGCTGGCCGGGGACTGGACCGCGACGGGCCTGCCCGCGACCATCGAAGGCGCGATCGTGAGCGGCTCGCGCGCGGCCCAAGAGGCTCTATACTCCGCGGCGACATGACGACCGTCGCCCTCTTCGTCACCTGCCTGGTCGATCTCTACCGGCCCGGCGTCGGCTTCGCTTCGGTGAAGCTGCTCGAAGAGGCGGGATGCGAGGTGGTGGTGCCGGAGGCGCAGACTTGCTGCGGCCAGCCCGCCTACAATTCCGGCGACCGCCGCGACGCCATGGCGATCGCGCGCCAGGTGATCACCGCCTTCGCGGACTTCGACTATGTCGTCGCGCCATCCGGCAGCTGCGCCGGGATGATCAAGCACCACTACCCGGCTTTGTTCGCGGGCGATCCGCAATGGCGCATCAAGGCCGACGATCTCGCCCGGCGCACCCACGAGCTGACCTCGTTCCTGGTCGACGTGCTGCAGGTAGAGCCGGCCCCGGCGCGGTTCGACGGCACCGTCACCTATCACGACAGCTGTTCGTCACTGCGCGAACTCGGCATCCAGGCGCAGCCGCGCGCGCTGCTCGGCAAGGTCGAAGGGCTGGCCCTGCGCGAACTCAAGACGCCGGAAGCCTGTTGCGGTTTCGGCGGCACGTTCTGCGTCAAATATCCCGAGATCTCGACCGAGATCGCGTCGCGCAAAGCCGCCGACGTCGCCGCGACCGGCGCCGGTACCTTGCTCGCGGGCGATATGGGCTGCCTGCTCAACATCGCAGGACGGCTGCAACGCGAAGGTCACGCGGTGAAGGTCCGCCACATCGCCGAAGTGCTGGCCGGCATGGCCGACGGTCCCGCCATCGGCGAACCGCAGTCGTGAAATGAAAAGCACGGCGCACGGCTTCAAGGAGAACGCGCGCAACGCGCTGCAAGATACCCAGCTGCGCGACGCTTTGTCGGTGGTCGGCACGAACTTCATCGTCAAGCGGCGGCTGGCGGCCGACGCGCTGCCTGAATTCGAAACGCTGCGCGACGAGGCGACCGCGATCAAGAACCGCACCTTGAACGAGCTCGACCTGCATCTCGAACGGTTCGAGCGCAAGGTCGTCGAGCATGGCGGTGTGGTTCATTGGTGCATCGACGCCGCCGCGGCGCGCGAGACGGTGCTGTCGATCTGTCGCTCGGTGAACGCGAAGACGGTGACCAAGGGCAAGTCGATGCTGGGCGAAGAGATCGGGATCAACCCGTTTCTCGAAGCCAACAACATCCGCCCGATCGAAACCGACCTCGGCGAATACATCATCCAGCTTGCCGACGAGCCGCCCAGCCACATCATCGCGCCGGCGGTGCACAAGACCAAGTCGCAGATCGCCGACCTGTTCGAGAAGCATCACAAGCGTCCCCGTTCGATGGACGGCGAAGCGCTGGTGGCCGAAGCGCGGGCGATGCTGCGCCAGTCCTATTTCGACGCCGACGTCGGCATCACCGGTGCGAACTTCCTGGTCGCAGAAACCGGTTCGTCGGTGATCGTCACCAACGAAGGCAATGGCGACCTGACCCAGACGCTGCCCAAGATCCATATCGTCCTCGCCTCGATCGAGAAGCTGGTTCCGACCTTCGAGGACATGGCGACGATTCTGCGCGTGCTGGCGCGGTCGGCGACCGGCCAGCAGATGAGCGTCTATACGACGGTCTCGACTGGCGCGCGCCGCGCCGAAGATCCTGACGGGCCCGAGCAATATCATGTCGTGCTGATCGACCAGGGCCGTTCGGCGATGCTCGGCACCGAGCTGCAGGATCTGCTGCGTTGCATCCGCTGCGGCGCCTGCATGAATCACTGCCCGATCTATCACGCAGTCGGCGGGCACGCTTATGGCTGGGTCTATCCCGGACCGATCGGCGCGGCGCTGGATCCGGCGCTGCTCGGCGTCGCCGAAGCGCATCATCTGCCCAACGCCTCGACCTTCTGCGGCCGCTGCGAAGAAGTCTGCCCGATGCGCATCCCGCTGCCCAAGATCATGCGGCATTGGCGCGAGCGCGCGTTCGAGGACGACATCCAGCCGGTCATGCAGCGCACAGCGATCCGCTGGTGGGCGTTCCTGGCGCGGCGGCCGTTTCTCTATCGCGCCAATACGCGGCTTGCGATGTGGCTGCTGCATGCGCTGGGCAAGACGCGCGGCCGGTTCAAGTCGCTGCCCTTCGCCGGCGGCTGGACCGCAGGCCGCGATCTGCCGGCGCCGCAAGGCGGCACGTTCCACGCGCAATGGGCGGCGAAGGGCGGACGCACAAAATGAACGCGCGCGACCGGATTCTCGGCAATGTGCGCAGCAGCCTGAAGCGTGGCGAACCCGACGCGGCAGCGCGCGCCGCGTACGATGCGCGGTTCGATACGCACAAGCGCAACACGGTGCCGGCGCACGCGAAGCTGCCGCATGCCGATCTGGTGGCGCGCTTCATCGTCGAAGCCAAAGCGGTCGGCGCCAGCGTGACGCAGCTCGCCGATGCCGGCGCGATCGCCGATGAAGTCGCCGCCTATCTGCGCGAAAAGAATCTGCCCGCGCGCATCCGCGTGGCGCCGTCGCTGTCGGGACTGCACTGGGGCGACCCGGCGCTGCTCGACGTCGAACATGGCAAGGCCGAGCCGAGCGACACCGCGACGCTGACGCGCGCGCTGGCGGGCGTCGCCGAGACCGGCACGCTGGTGCTGACTTCGGGCCCGGCGACACCGACGACGCTGAACTTTCTGCCCGACGCCAATCTCGTCGTGTTGACCGAAGACGAGATCGTCGGCGCCTACGAGGATGCGTGGGATCGCGTGCGCGGTCTCGGCGCTACGCCGCGCGCGGTCAATTTCGTCACCGGCCCCAGCCGCACCGCCGATATCGCGCAGGAACTGATCCTCGGCGCGCACGGGCCGATCGACCTGCACATCATCCTGTTGGCGAAGGGGTGATCTGAATCCCCTCTCCCCCGAGGGAGAGGGGACATGAAGTTAAGAACGCGCTCTCGTTACGCGTTTCACCGGTTCCACCACGCGCGCCGGCGTGAGTTTTCGTGGCGTGCCGCCCGACGTCGGGTCGGTGATCGTCACCGGGGTCAGCGTCGCTTCCTCGCCATGCAAGGTGAGCAGCGATTCCATCAGCCCTTCATCGGCGCTGGAGCAGACGCCCATGATCGTCGCCACGTCGCAGCCGGGCGCCGCGACGTAAGCGTGGCCCATATTCGAATCGATATAGATCGACTGGCCGGCGGAGAGCACGATCGGGTCGTAGAACTCGGTATGGATTGCGACGCGACCTTCGATCACGTAGACGAATTCTTCGCCCGAATGGCGCACCAGGTCACCGAACTCTCCGAGACTCTTGGCGCGGATCTCGACCAGCACCGGCACCATGCGCTTCCGGCGCAGCTCCGGGCATAGATAGAAGTAATCGTAGTTGCTGGTGTTGACGCGGATCGCCTGGTCCTTGTGACCGATGCTGCGCCGCGCCGTCACGGGCGCTTCGGGCGCGTCGGCGTTCGGTTCGGCGAACAGCTCCGACATGCGCAGATTCAGCTTCTCACTCAACTGAAGCAGCTTGTCGTAGGTGAGCGTCAGCCGGTCATGCTCGACCTTGGACAGAGTCGAGACCGGAATGCCGGTGCGCTCGCTCATCTCCTTGAGGGTCCAGCTGTGGCGCGCGCGAAGGCCGCGCAACAGGCTGCCCAATGTTGGGCGGGCGCTCACTTCGGCGCCTCGCTGCCTGCCGAAATCTTTTTGGCCGAAATCTTTTTGATTGTCCTGATCAGGACGTTTCTCCCCTTGAAGCTCGGCCTCTTTGGGCCAGGGCACACCGGTTTCCTTATCAGATCTTGCGCGATTCTCTCCTGCAAAAGCATGGGCAGGGACTTAGTTCGCGCGGGCGATCGCGACCGGAAATAGGGCCGAACTGCCATTTGACAATTTTCCAATCAGGATCATCATAGCCAAAATAGGGAACCGCTTTATACGGGCGGAAAAATTTTCGGGGGCTTCGATGCGTTCAGTTGCAATGGCGTTCGCCGGTCTTTGTGCGATGGCGTATTCGATGGCTGCCGGCGCGCAGCAGAGCCCCTCGGTTCCGCCGCCGGCACCCAAGGCTGAACCCCAGAGACCGTCCGAAACGCCGACGCCGACCGTGCGGCCGCTGACGGCGGTCGACGCCGAAGCCTGGCTCGACGGCTACATGCCCTACGCGCTGCAAAAAGGTGACGTTGCCGGCGCCGTCGTCGTCATCGTCAAAGACGGCAAAGTGCTGTTCCAGAAGGGCTACGGCTATTCCGACGTGGCTGCGAAAGCGCCGGTCGATCCCGAACGCACCGCCTTCCGCCCCGGTTCGGTGTCAAAGTTGTTCGTCTGGACTTCGGTGATGCAGCTGGTCGAAGCGGGGAAGCTCGACCTCGACAAGGACGTCAACGCCTATCTCGATTTCAAGATTCCGGATGACGGCTGGGGCAAGCCGGTCACGCTGCGCAACATCCTCACCCATACGGCCGGTTTCGAAGAATCGAACAAGGGCCTGATCACCTCGAACATCGACAATGCCGGCCTGGAGAAAGTGCTGAAGCGCTACACGCCGACGCGCGTGTATGCGCCGGGCAGCACGCCGGCCTATTCGAACTGGGCGACCGGTCTTGCCGGTTACATCGTGCAGCGCGTGTCGGGCCAGACGTTCGACGACTATCTCGACCAGCATATCTTCACGCCGCTGGGCATGACGAATTCGTCGTTCCGCCAGCCGCTGCCCGATCACATCATGAAGTTGATGAGCAAGGGCTACCCCACCGGCTCCGCGCCGCCGCGCGCGTACGAAATCGTGTCGCTCGCGCCCGCCGGCAGCCTGGCCGCAACCGGCGCCGACATGGGCAAGTTCATGATCGCGCACCTGCAGAATGGTTCGTACAATGGCGCGCAGATCCTGAAGCCCGAAACCGCGCAGATGATGCACAGCACGCCGTACACGGTGCTGCCGGTCGTCAACCGTATGGAGCTGGGCTTCTACGAGCATGACGTGAACGGCCATCGCGTGATCAGCCACGGCGGCGACACGACCATGTTCCACAGCGAGCTGAACCTCTTCCTCGACGACAATGTCGGCATCTTCTTCTCTGCCAACAGCACCGGCATGGGAGGCGGCGTGGGATCGGTTCGCTCGGAGCTGCTGCAGCAGTTCGGCGATCGTTATTTCCCCGGCGCCGCGCCGACCGGTTCGGTCGACGCGACGATGGCTGCGCAGCATGCCGCGATGATCGCGGGCACGTATGACGTGTCGCGCCGCTTTCACACCACGTTCCTTGCGGCGTCGCGCCTGTTTGGCCAGACCAAGGTCGTCGCCAATCCCGACAACACGATCACCATCGCCGGCATGAATGGCATCGGTGGTGCGCCGAAGAAATGGGTCGAGATCGCGCCGCTCCTGTGGCGCGACAAGGCCGGCAAGACGCGCCTGTCGGCCAAGGTCGAGAACGGCCAGGTCGTGCGCTACAGCATGGACGGCGTCTCGCCCTTCATGATGTGGGATCGCACGCCGCTCGCGACCTCGACGCGTTGGATCCAGCCGGCGCTGGTCGGCTCGATGCTGGCCTTGGGGCTGACGTTCATCTTGTGGCCGGTGGCGGCGCTGGTGCGCCGCAACTACCGCGCGTCGTTCGCCTTGCGCGGCCAGGCCGCGCAGGCCTACCGCGCGGTGCGCATCGTGGCGTTGCTGAACCTGCTCGTCTGGGCTGGCTGGTTCTCGATGACCAGCGCGATGGGCTACAGCGACAAGCCGGCCGACGCGATTGATGGCCGCCTGACGTTGCTGCAGATCACGGGCTGGATTTTCTTCCTCGGCACGGTCGTGATCGCGATCTGGAACGCGCTGCAAACATTCCGCGGCGGACGCAGCCTGTTCGCGCGCATCTGGAGCGTCGTGCTGGTGGTGGCTTCCCTGGTGATCTTCTACGTCGCCTTCACCTTCAAGCTGCTCGCCGTCAGCACGCTGTACTGACGCTTTAGAAAGACCTGATGCAATGAAGCGCCGCACGCTCGACGTTGCGATCGAGAAGCTGCAACTGAAGGCGCCGTTCCGGATCTCCGGCTACGTCTTCAGCGATGTCGAAGTCGTCGTCGTTCGGCTCCGCGAAGGCGGGGCCGAAGGGCGCGGCGAGGCGGGCGGCGTCTATTACATGAAGGACGAGCCCGACGGCATCGTCACGCGCATCGAAGCGGTGCGCGAGGCGATCGAAAGCGGCATCTCGCGCGACGCGTTGCGCGCCTTGCTGCCGCCCGGCGGCGCGCGCAACGCGATCGATTGCGCGATCTGGGAACTCGAAGCGCGGCTCACCAACACGCCGGTGTGGCAGACCGCGGGCGTCGACACGCCCAAGAAGCTGCTCACCACCTTCACTTGCGGCGCCGACGAGCCCGAGAAGATGGCGGCGGTCGCCAAAGGCTACACCCAGGCACGCGCGATCAAGATCAAGCTGACCGGCGATCCGCAGCTCGACAGCGAACGCGTGCGCTCAGTGCGTGCGGCGCGGCCCGATGTTTGGCTCGGCGTCGACGGCAACCAGGGATTCACCCGCGACAGCCTGGAACGGGTCGTGCCGGCGCTGGTCGAAGCAAAAGTCAGTTTGCTGGAACAGCCGATCGCGCGCGGCCGTGAATCGGATCTCGATGGATTTCGTGCGCCGATGCCGGTGGCGGCCGACGAAAGCGTTCTGTCGCTGGCCGAGATTCCGGTAGCGATCGGACGGTTCGACGTCATCAACATCAAGCTCGACAAATGCGGCGGTCTCACCGAAGGCTTGCTGATGGCGCGCGAAGCCAAGCGTCTCGGCTTGAAGGTGATGGTCGGCAACATGGTGGGTTCAAGCTGGGCGATGGGACCGGCCTTCGTGCTGGGCCAGCTGTGCGACGTCGTTGATCTCGACGCGCCGGTCTTCATCACGCAGGACCGCACACCGTCGCTGACCTACGAAGACGGCTACGTCTTTTGCGACGAAGCGATGTGGGGATCAAAGGTGCGCGTACCGGCATGAGCGATTCCGCGGCGCCGGCTTCGCAAGCGAAGACCTGGTTCGGCCAGCCGCGGGGTTTGACGATTCTGTTCCTCACCGAGATGTGGGAACAGTTCTCGTACTACGGCATGCGTACGCTGCTGGTCTATTACATGACCAAGCAGCTGATGTTTGGGCAGCAACAAGCCTCGTTCATATTCGGTGTCTATACCGCGTTCATTTACGGTACGCCGATCGTCGGCGGCGTCATCGCCGATCGCTGGCTGGGCAAGCGCCGCGCCGTGCTGATCGGCGGCGCGACCATGGCGTGCGGTCATTTCATGATGGCGTTCGAGCCGCTGGTCTATGTCGCGCTGTGCACGATCGCGCTCGGCAACGGGTTGTTCCTGCCCAACCTGCCGTCGCAGA
>JAQGIE010000179.1 GCA_028291365.1 Rhodospirillales bacterium | reverse complement strand
TGCATCGCGGTCACGGGCTACCCGCTCGAAGCCAAACAGGCGAGCGACCGGCTGCTCGGCTGCATGCCCAAGCCCGCCGCGGGCGAACAGATTGCCGAACTGGTGGCGTGGTTCGAAGCAGCCTGCGCGGGCAGCCTCGAGCCGCCGCCCAGTACCTTCATGTTCTTCGGCGCCACCGTGCCCCCGGTGCCGCTCACACATCGCAGCCTGCATGGCAGCAACCGCGCCCGGCCAGCTTCCATGCCCAAACGTATTCGACGGAGCCTCAGCTGATGACCAATCCGCCGCAACTCGACTTGATGGCGGAGATGGTCGAACTCATTCCGCGCCTGCGCCGCTATGCGCGCGTGCTGGTGCGCGACAGCGACCGCGCCGACGAGTTCGTGCAGGAGGCGTTGGTCCGCGGTGTCGCGCGCATCGACCAGTTCCAGCCCGGCACCGATCTGCGCGCATGGCTGTTCACGATCCTGCACAATCTGGTCGTGTCCTCGTTCCGTCGCGACAAGCATCGCGCGCTGCTGGCCGAACGGCAGGGGCCGCCTGAACAGGCGACGCTGCCGCGGCAGGAGGATTGGACCGAGTTGCGCCAGGTCGAAACCGCGATGAAACGGCTCGATCCGCGCTATCGCGACCTGCTGCTGCTGGCCAGCGTCACCGGAGCCAGCTACGAAGAACTGGCGCGCGAATTGTCGATCCCGATCGGCACCGTACGTTCACGCCTCAACCGCGCGCGCTCGCATCTGAAACGCCAGCTCGAAAACGGCGCATAGCTCTTCACCAGCCGAACGCCTAGGTCGGCGCCGCGAGGATCTTTCGTTCGGTGACGTCGTGCACCATGGCGACGAGCACCGGCGGCGCTTCGTGGTCGAGCAGCTGCAGGCACAGTTCGGCCGGAAACGCCGTGCCATCGCGCCGCGCCAGGCGGGTCTCGAAAACGATATCGGTCTTCTGTTGCTTGCGCAGCGGCTCGATCAGCGCCGCGAACTGCCCGCTGCTGACGTCGGGCATCAGGTCGAACAGGGTCAGTTGGCGCAACGCCTTGGTGGCGTAGCCGAGCTTCTCCTCAGCCCCCAGATTCACATAGATGAAGTGCAGCGTTAAGGCGTCCAGGACGTAGACCTGGTTGGTCGACATGCTGATCAGCCGGCCAAGTTGGCCGCTGGCATCCTCGGCACGGCGGCGCTCGGACATGTCCTCGACGATCACCACCAGCCCGTGCACCTGGTCGACGTCAAAGACCAGCGGCGAGACGGTCACCCGCACCGCCATGCGCCGGCCGCGCCGGTCGATCGCCTCCAGCTCGCGCACCACCGCACGCTGGTCCTCGCGCAGCACCGTCTGAAGATCGCCGCGCAGCTTCGATACCGGCAGGCCGATCTCGAGCGTCAGGAACGGCGCACCGACCACCTCGTCGCCGCGCAACCCCCAGGCATTCTCGCTCCAGCGATTCCATGACGACACGTTGAGGTGCATATCGAGCACGACGATGCCGGCGTCGATCGAACGCAGGATCGATTCCGAATAACGGCGATATTCGCTCGCCGCTTCCGTCGAGGCGCGCAGATCCTCGTTGGCGCTCTGCAGCTCTTCGTTCGACGTGTGCAACCCCTCGTTGATCGTCTCGAGTTCTTCGTTGCTGGACTGAAGTTCCTCGTTGGCCGTCTCGAGTTCTTCGTTCGAACTTTGCAGTTCCTCGATCGTCGTTTCGAGCCTTTCCTGCGCTTCCTGCAGCTCGATCCGCAGCCGGTGATGCTGCGTGACGTCGTGGAACGACAGGGCGGTCGCGTAATGGCGCGCCTGCTGCGTGTAGAGCGGCACCACGTCGACGGCGATGCGCTGGCGGTCCTGGCCACTGCGCCGGTTTTCGACATTGTCGAGCCGCATCGAACGTCCACTGCGCGCAACTTCTTCGATGCGGCCACGCAATTCGGCCGGACTGTACGAGATGACCAGGTCCCGAAGCGGCTGGCCCATGTCGGATTCGGCCACGTCGAACATGCGCCGCGCCGTCGCATTGGCGAACACGACCCGCCATTCCGTGTCGATGACGATATGCGCGGCGGGGCTGAGGTTGATCAGATCTTCGGTCAACCGGCTCGGCGGGCTGAGCTTGCCCACCTGATTGTCGTCGGCCGTCGCCCTTCCGCCGGAACTGCCGCGTTTCAATGCCTGCGGCCGCTTGCGAAAGACACGACTCTGAAGATCCACCGGTTCGAACAGCTTCGAGCGTGCGAGCTGCGTCTCGGCCCGCCCCAGGAACAGAAACCCGGACTCGGTCAGCGCACCATGCAGCCGCGACAGCACGGCAGCCTGCGTTTCGATCGAGAGATAGATCAGCAGGTTGCGGCAGGCGATCAGGTTGACCTTCGAGATCGGCGCGTCTTTGACGATGTCGTGCCGCCCAAAGATCACCGCCTTGCGCACGTCGCGATGCGGCGTGAACCCGCCGCTGACCGGCACGAAATATTTCTCGACCAGATCGGGCGCAACCGAGTCCAGCGCGCGCGCCGGATAGATCGCGGCGCGGGCGTTGGACAGCGCCACCTCGTCCAAGTCGGTGGCGTAGATCTTGACCCGCTCGGGCAGGTTCTCGATGCCGATTGCCTCGGCCATCAGCACGGCCAGCGAGTAAGCCTCCTCGCCCGAGGCGCAGCCGGCGCTCCACAGTCGGATCGGACCGGTCGGTGTCGCGTCGAGGATCTGAGGAATGACGTTGCCGGCCAGCGTGCCCCACGACTCCGCGTCCCGGAAGAACGCGGTAACGTTGATCAGCACGGTGTTCAGCAGGTCGACATATTCCTGCGGATGCGCTTCCAGAAAGCCGAGATAGGTATCGAAGTCGGCGCAGCCGACGTCGATCATGCGGCGCTCGATACGCCGGCGCAGGCTGGGCCGCTTATAGGCACGGAAATCCAGTCCGCGACTCTCCTGGAGATACGCGATCAACGGCTCGAGGGCCGGATCTGACGCTTTTCCAGTCATCATGTTGCGTCCCGAAGGGGTCCGCAGCGCGCTCGTCTCGCCCGCAGCCGTTCGCCCGTTGGGGCGAACGGATGTGACAGTCGGACGGCGAGCCGCGGCTTCATCCGGTGAGACGCCGATGACGGCGAACGGCGCCGATCACAGGGGCGATCCGCTCCTGCCAACCAGACCAATCGGCCGAAGCATCAATGAGGATCCCATCGCGCATGCGACTCTCCTTTGTTCGATGCGGGGCGCGTTCGAGTGAACGGCCAGAGGCACAGCTAGGCTTCAGGCGTGACGAATGCCGGTATCAGGCAGCCAGTGGATGGCAATGCGGGTGCCGCTGCGACTGGGATCAAGCTGCATGTCGCCGCCGATCTGCCGCGCGAAAGCGCGCACCAGCTGCAGCCCGAGACCTGGTTTGTACGACGCAGGAAAATCAGCGCCGCGATCGATGACTTCGAGCCTGGCGTACGGATCGGCACGGGTGGGACCGCAAAGCCGCATGCCGATCCAGCCCAAACCGCCGCCATAGGCGTACTTCATTGCGTTGGTCAGCAACTCGTTGGCAGCGAGCGATAGCGGCACGGCGACGTCGAGCGAGACTTCGAGCGATTGGAGTTCGAGTTTGAGCGGCGCGTCCTCCCAGCCATTCGCAACCCGGACGTCGTTGATCAATTCGCCGAGATGGCGCGCCAGGTCGACCCGGGACAGCTCCTGATCCTGGTACAGGCGTTGATGGATGCGCGCGATCACGCTGACGCGGCGCAGCGCCTGCGCGAACAGGTCACGCGCCGTCGGGTCGCAAATGCCGCGCGCCTGCAGCGACAGCAGGCTGGCCACCATCTGCAGGTTGTTCTTCACGCGATGATGAACTTCGCGGATCAGGAAGTCCTTCTCGGCCAGCAGCTGCTCTTTCTCGGCCAGCGTCTGGGCCAAGATCCGCTCGGCCAGGTGGCGCTCGGTGATGTCGATCACGACGCCGATCACACGTCGCGGTACGCCCGCCGCGTCGCGCAGCGGCCGGAGGCGCAACGACAGGAATTGCGTCGGGCCGCCCCGGCGGGTGAAGGCGATGTCGTCATTCCACGGCCGATGCACGGGATCGGCGAAATAGGCGCGCAGCGCCGCCGCCTGCTCGGCCGGTACGTGATCGAGAAAGCGCTCGACCGTGTCGCCGCTGATCGCGATACCGCCAAGCAGCCGATCGAGCCACGGCGAACGCGCGAGGCGGTTGGTCGCCAGGTCGAGATCCCATTCGCCGGCCTTGGCGGCGCTCAGCGCCAGCGCCCGCTGCGCATCCACGTCGGCGAGAACGGATTCACTCCGCCGGACGAGACCGATGCTGTCGCGCTGCGCGCGCTGCGTGCGTTCGAGCATGTCGTCGATGCGTCGCCGCATCCGTTCATGCTCGTCGTGCAGCCGCCTCCGCCGCAGCTCGAGCGCTTCGCGAAACTGTCCCAGATCCTGCGGCAGGGTCGTTTCCATGCCACTCACCTAGCGCCCGGATCGGGCGGCGCGCAACTACGAAAATCCGGGAACAATGCTGGCTTTTTTGCTTTTCCCGGACCCTTTTACGCGGCCCTGCGAACCAATCCTGGGACTGCACGTTGGCGTGGCAACCAGCCGAGGTGATCCTTATCTATGCGTGTCGAGTTGATCCTCCCCGAGAGCGACCGGGAGCACGAACAGGCCCTGTCGTCGCTCGATGCACTGTGTGCGAATGACGACCCGGTCAGCCGCCTCACCCACCGCGCCCAGCTTCTGCTGATCGACGACTACGCCGCGCGGCGCGGCGACGCGCTGGCCGACACGGGCGCCGTCGCGTCGCTACGGCGGCGGGCGACCTCGACCTTCGGCGACGCGGTGCGTGCCGGTCGATGGATGTACCAGCCGCACTATCTCTTGGGCGGACGCCGCCCGGTCGACATGCTGGTCAGCCGCGAAGATACGGCGCGGCTCGACAGCCTGCTCGACAATATCGGCCAGGTGATCGAATTGCCGCGCCGGCAAGCCTAGCTGCTGGAACGCTTGCGGCCGGTCTTCCGACCGGTCTTGCGCGACGAGCCCTTGCGACCGGACGTCTTGCGACCGGACGTTTTGCGGGCGGACGTCTTGCGGGCCGACGTCTTGCGGGCCGACGTCTTGCGGGCGGACGTCTTGCGACCGGTCTTGCGCGCCGAGGTCTTCCGACCGGTTTTCCGTGCCGACGTCTTGCGACCGGTCTTCCGCGCGCTGCTCTTGCGCGCCGTCTTCTTGCGCCCGGCGCTCTTACGGGCCGAACTCTTCCGGGCGGACGTTTTGCGCCCCGCCTTCTTGGCTGCGGTCTTCTTTCGGCCGCTCGATTTGCGCGCCGTCTTTTTGCGGCCGGTCTTGCCGGTGCGCTCACGCCGCTTGGTCTTTTCGTAGTTGCGCTCGTTGTCGGCGGCGCTTTCCTGGTTCGACTCACCCGCTTCGTGCAGCGCGATTGCGATCGCCTGCTTGCGGCTGCGAACCTTGCGCCCACTGCCGCTCTTCAGCTCACCCTCCTTGTGCTCGCGCATCACGCGATGAACCGTGTCGCCTTGTCCTTTGGTTTCTTCATCGTCCATTCGCCCCTCCTAATCCGACGCGCGCCTGATTCGGGCGCGCTATTCAACTTGCAACCACCGGATTTCTGTCCGGTTCCGAACCTTGTCCTATTCCACGATCTTGATGCGTGCGCCCGCCGGCGGTTCGTAGTCTGGTGGATACCCGTTCAGCACGCGCAAACGGTCTTCTCGGAAATCGGCAAACGGCAAGCGCGACGCGATCTTTTTGACCGTTTCGCCGGGCGTGACTGTGGCGATGCGCAACCGGTGCGGCCGCAGCCGGCGCGCTGCGTCGCCGGCCCGGGTAAGGCTGAAGATCACCTGCCGGTATTGCGCGTCGAGCGCGTCGGAGATGCGCGCCGGGTATCCGAAGATGAAGCGAAACATGGTGTCATCGCGCCAGCGCACGGCGACGATTCGAATTTCGGCGGGCTCGCCGTCGACCCACGCGCTGGCGCGCGCCGACACGGCCGGCCGGCCGTTGAGGTCGAAGCTGCGCAGGTCTGCGAGATCAGCGCGCGGCAGCCAACGCCTCGTCAGATACTCGACCGGGGACGCGACGCCGCGCGCATGGGCGGCGTCGAACACGATGCGGGCACCGTCGCCGCGGGTGGCGTTGACCTGGCTCGGCGCGTTGCGCAGCACGAAGCCGGGCGGCACGTCGAAGCGGAAATCGAGATCGGGATGAACGAAGCTGCGGCCACGCGCAAAGCCCTGTCCCGGCGCGTCGCCGTAGAGCATGCCGTCGATGGCGTGCAGATAGGCCTCACGCCCGGTCTCGCCGCCCAGATCGGCGCCCGCGGCACGCTCGGCGTTGCGCACGCGCAGCACGTTCACCGGATGGGTCGACAGGATGTTGAACCGCTCGGCGTCGGCGCGTTCCTCCATGCGTGCGGCCAGCGCGCCCTGGTCGCCGAGCGTTTCGAGAAATTGCGCCATGGCGAGCGGCGCATAGCCGGCACGCCGCAACAACTCGACACCGATCCGGTCGGCTTCGAGCTCCTGCGCCTGGCTGAAGCTCGCCAGCTGTGCCTGACCAAAGCCGGCCACGGCGCGACCGCTGTCGGGATCGCCGGTCAGGACGGCGGCCACGGTTGCGCTGGCCTTGGCCTCGGCCAGTGCTTCGCTGCGCTGGGCCGCGTGATCGGCGACGATGTGGCCGACCTCGTGCCCCAGCACCGAGGCGAGCTCGGCCTCGCTGGCGACGATGGCGAGCAGGCCGCGCGTGACGAAGACCTCGTCATCGCCGGTGGTGAAGGCGTTGACCACGTCACTGTCGAGCAGGGTGAAGCGCACCGGCCGCCCCGCCGCCGACGCGATGCGCGCGCCGACCTGGGCGACGTAGCCCTGCAGCGCCGCGTCGCGCAGCTCGCCGCCGAAGCGCTGCATGACCTGCGCGCGCGGGCCGGGCTCCTGCGCGGCGGCGGGCAGGCCGACAAGCAGCGCAAACAGCACCAACATGAGACGGGCGAGCACAGCCAAGCCTGTCGCCTCCTCTTCCCTGTACACGGGCCGACGTGTACGACCGGTATCGCCATGAAAAGCGTGGATCTGTACCCGCCGATCGAGCCGTATCGATCGGGCTATCTTTCGGTCGACCGCATCCACACTTTGTATTGGGAGGAATGCGGCTCTCCGAATCGGGTTCCGATCGTCTTTCTGCATGGTGGCCCTGGCGCCGGCGCGTCGCCGACTCATCGCCGCTTCTTCGATCCGTCGCGCTTCCGCATCGTCGTGTTCGACCAGCGCGGCAGCGGCCGTTCGACGCCGCTGGGCGAAATTCGCGACAACGACCTGCCCCATCTCGTTGCCGATCTCGAAGCGCTGCGCCTGCATCTCGGGATCGAACGCTGGCACGTATTCGGCGGCAGTTGGGGTTCGACCCTGGCGCTGGCCTACGCCCAGGCGCATCCCGACCGCGTCTTGAGCCTGACCCTGCGCGGCATCTTCCTGATGACCGCGAGCGAGATCGATTGGTTCCTTCACGGGCTGCGCGTGCTGGCCCCTACGGCGCACGCGAATTTCGTCGGCCTGATCCCAGAGGAAGAACGCGCGGCCCGCGGATCAGGTCCGGGGCAGGCTTTGCTCGAAGCCTATTGGCGCAGGCTCGACAGCGACGACGATCACGTGCGGCTCGAAGCGGCCCGGTCGTGGAGCCTCTATGAAGGCGCCTGTTCGACCTTGCTGCCCAATGCCGAGCTGATGTCGACCTTCGGCGAAGCGCGTCACGCCGTCGGGCTGGCGCGCATCGAGGCGCATTATTTCCGCAGCGGCCGGATGGAGCCCGACGACGCGCTGCTGCGCGGCATCGAGCACATCCGCCACATCCCGACGACGATCGTTCAAGGCCGTTACGACCTGGTCTGCCCGATCGTCACCGCCGACGCGCTGCATCGCGCCTGGCCCGAAGCCAAGTACGTGGTCGTGCACGACGCCGGTCATTCGGCGATGGAGCCGGGCCTGCGCTCGGCGCTGATCCAGGCGACCGACGCGCTCGTGCGCCCCACCGAACTTCGGTCCGCGGTAATGGGTAGCGCTTAACGGCCGCCGCCACGCTTCGTCACAAAGGAGCGCGCGAAGCCGGGCCCGATCCAGTTATGCTCGCGCCCAAAATCTTCGGAGTCGACTGGTGATGGCGATCTGGATCCGCGGTGCTGCGCTTGCCCTGTTTCTGTTGGCGGGCACGCAAGTCTGGGCGAAAACGCCACCGGCGGCCCCGCCCGCACTGGCGGGCACCGCCACGTCGATTCACACCTACACGCAGCTCGCTTTGTCGCCGTCGGGACAGCAGGTCGCCAGCCTCGATTCCATCAGCGACGAGAACGCGACCACGCCGCCGCACGCGGTCATCACGGTGCGCGCCACCAGCAACGGCGAGGTGCTCCGCACCATCGATCCGTGTCCGGCCTGCCGCTATGCGGGGCCGTCCTGGTCGCCGCTGGGCGATGCGCTGGCCTTCATCGCCAGCGACCGCAAACTTGGCACCGCCAGCCTGATGGTCGCCCAGGGCGGCCAGATCCGCACCGTCGCGACCCTGAAAGGCATCGCCAGCCATCCGCGCTGGTCGCCCGACGGCAAGCTGGTCGCGGTGCTGGCGACGGAAAATGCGCGCAAGGAAGCGGGCGCCACGCAAGCGGGCGCGCCGATGACCGGCGAGATCGGCGAGCAAGAGGACGAACAGCGCATCGCCACAGTGCCGGTGTCGGGCGGCTCGCTGCGCTTCGTCTCGCCGACCGGAAACTATGTCTACGAATATGACTGGACGCCCGACGGCAGCGGTTTCGTCGCCACCAGCGCCAAGGGCAACGGCGACAACAATTGGTGGATCGCGCGCCTCTACGCGATCGACGCGCGGGCCGGCACGATGCGCGAGATCGCCGCGCCGCCGACGCAGGTGGCGCTGCCGCAAGTGTCACCGGACGGCAAGACGGTCGCCTATGTCGGCGGGCTGATGAGCGATTTCGGCGTCTTCAGCGGCGATCTCTATACAGTGCCGTTCACCGGGGGCACGCCGCTCAACGTCACCCCGAACTACAAAGGCTCGTTCACGTCGGTGCAGTGGAAGGACGACGCGATCGTCGGCAGCGCGCTCATTCTCGATCGCGCGGCGATCACCTCGGTGAAGCCCGCCACCGGCGAGGTGAAGGTGCTGTGGACGGGTGACGTCTCGCTGTCGGGCGGCGCCAGCTTCGCGTCGATCGAGACCAACGGCACCGTCTTCGCGTTCGTGGCGCAGGACTACGCCCACGCGCCCGCGCTGACGGCCGGCACGATCGACCGGCTGCAGCCGATCACGCACGACAATGACAATTTCACCGCCGACGTCGCGGTGCACAGCGTGACCTGGAGCAATGACGGGCTGACCGTGCAAGGCTGGCTGGTCGAGCCGCGTGCAAATGCCGGGTCGCAGCAACGCAACCCGATGATCGTAATCGCGCATGGCGGTCCGTCCTACGCGAGCATGCCGGCCTATGCCGGTCCCGGCGTGCCGCGCACGCTGCTCGATGCGGGCTACACGCTGTTCATGCCCAATCCGCGCGGCAGCGCCGGCCAGGGCGAAGCGTTCAAGCGCGGCAACGTGCGCGATTTGGGCGGCGGTGACCTGCGCGACATCCTGACCGGCATCGACAAGGTGCTGACGGTGGCGCCGGTCGACGCGAACCGTCTCGGCATCATGGGCCACTCTTATGGCGGCTGCATGGTGATGTGGGCGGTGACGCAGAGCGACCGCTTCAAAGCGGCGGCGGCGGGCGCCGGCATCGCGAACTGGATCAGCTATTATGGGCAGAACGGCATCAACCAGTGGATGATCCCGTTCTTCGGCGCCTCGGCCTATGACGATCCCGCCGCCTATCGTGCGGCTTCGCCGATCGAGAAGATCAAGAACGCCAAGACGCCGACCTTGCTGACCGTCGGCGAGCGCGACATCGAAGTCCCGGCGCCGCAATCGCTGGAATTCTGGAATGGGCTGCGCGCGATGAGCGTGCCGGCCAAGCTGGTGATCTACGAAGGCGAAGGTCACAATTTCCGCCAGCCGGCGCATCTGCGCGACCTGCGCAGGCAGACGCTGGCCTGGTTCGACAAATACCTGAAGACCGCGTCGGCGGGCGCGGCGTCCGACATATCGGCCGCGGCGCCGATGGCGCCGATGCGGTAGCGCGTCTTTCCGGCCGCGCAAGCAGCCGCCGCTGACCACCCTGAAGACAGCGCACGACGACCTCAGGCAACCGCCCGGGCCTGACCGGCATTGCTTGTGAAGCACCTTCTGGACCGGCTTCAGCGGCGTGCCAGGGGTCGTGTCTTACGCGTGCGGTTGGGGATCTACGATTCATGCCGGGTGTTCCGGGCGAAGACGAGCGCCGCTTCCAGCTTCTGGTCGAATCGATCTCCGACTACGCCGTGTGCATGCTCGACCTCGAGGGCATGGTGCTGACCTGGAACCCCGCCGCGGCGCGCATCAAGGGCTATCGCCGCGACGAGATCGTCGGCCGCCATTTCCAACGCTTCTTCACGCCGGAAGACCGGCAGGCCGGCATACCTGAGTCGATCCTGACGCGGGCGCGTACGGAAGGCCGCGTCGAAAGCCTGGGCTGGCGCGTGCGCAAGGACGGCAGCCGGTTCTGGGCGTCGGCCATCGTGCATGCCATGCGCGAAAGCGACGGGCGCCTGATCGGCTACGCCAAGATCACGCGAGACATGACCGAGCAGCGCGAGGCGGAACGCGCGCTGCTGGAAACCGAGCGCCGCTTCCGTCTGCTGGTCGAGGGCGTGGTCGACTACGCGATCTACATGCTCGACGTGAACGGCATGATCATCAACTGGAACCGCGGCGCCGAGCGCATCAAAGGCTATCGTTCCGACGAGATCGTCGGCCGTCATTTCAGCGTCGCCTACGCGCAGGAAGACCGCAATGCAGGACTGCCCGCGAAGGCGCTGACCGCGGCGCTGAAGGAAGGAAGGTTCGAAGCCGAGGGTTGGCGCGTGCGCAAGGACGGCACGCGTTTCTGGGCCTCGGTGCTGATCGATCCGATTTATGACGATGACGGCCGGCATATCGGTTTCGCCAAGATCACCCGCGACGTCACGGCGCGGCGCGAAGCCGAAGAGAAGCTGAAGCAGAGCGAGCGGCAATTCCGCCTGCTGGTCGGCGGCGTGCTCGACTACGCCCTGTTCATGATCGATCCCAACGGCATCGTCACCAGCTGGAACGCGGGCGCGCAGCGCATCAAAGGCTATGCCGCCGAGGAGATCATCGGCCAGCACATTTCACGCTTCTATACCGACGCCGACCGCAGCGCCGGCGTGGCGGTGCACGCGCTGCGCACCGCGACCGAAGCGGGCCGGTACGAAGCTGAAGGCTGGCGCGTGCGCAAGGACGGGAAACTGTTCTGGGCCAGCGTCGTCATCGACGCGATCCACGACGAAAACGGCGTGCTGATCGGTTTCGCCAAAATCACGCGCGATGTCACCGAACGGCGCAACGCGCAGCTCGCACTGCAGAAGGCGCACGAGCAGATCGCCCAGGTGCAGAAGATGGAAGCGATCGGCCAGCTCACCGGCGGCGTGGCGCACGACTTCAACAACCTGCTGATGGTGGTCGGCGGCCAGGCGCAGCTGCTGCGCAAGAAGATGGCCGACGATCCGCGCGCGCTGCGGGCGCTC
>JAQGIE010000239.1 GCA_028291365.1 Rhodospirillales bacterium | reverse complement strand
CCGACCATTCCGCAGCTCTACGTCAAAGGCGAATTCGTCGGCGGCTGCGACATCATCCGTGAAATGGCCCAGACCGGTGAACTCACCGACCTGCTGAGCAACAAGGGCGTCGCGGTTCAGGCGCGCGCCTGAGCCAGCCCTGACGTCTTCACCGGTTCTGCCGGACCTGCTGCGTCCGGATCTCGATCTCGTCTTCTGTGGTACCGCGCCCGGGCATGTCTCTGCCCGGGCGCAGGCCTATTACGCGCACAAGCAGAACAAATTCTGGCCGACGCTGTACGCAGTCGGCCTGACGCCGCGCCTGTTCGCACCCCACGACTATGCCAACCTGCTCGATCTGGGCATCGGCCTCACCGATTTGTGCAAGCACGCGTCGGGGATGGATCACGAGCTGCCGCGCGACGCGTTCGACGTCGACCTGCTGCGCGCCAAGCTCGAACATTTTCGCCCGCGCGTGCTCGCCTTCACCTCGCTCCATGGCGGCCGCGCCGTGTGCGGACGCAAAGCGGTGTACGGGCCGCAAGAGCTGCGCATCGCCGCCGACACCGAGCTCTGGATCGTGCCCTCGCCCTCGCCCGCCGCGATGAATGCGTGGACCTTGGCGCCGTGGCGCGACCTGGGTTCGCGTGTGCGCGGTCGCCCCGCGTCCGCTGGATCGTAGTTCGCCTTCGGCGAAACGATCAGTCAGCCGGCGCGTCGGAAGGTCAGGTTGAAGCGGTAGGGCAGCGGGCCTGCCACGACCGGCGACACGCCGTGCTTCGCCGTGCGTGCGGGGCCGCCGAACACGACGACGTCGCCGTCGCTGAGCGGAATGACTGCGTCGGCGATCTTGAACCGCGCCGGCAGACCCAACGACACCGATACGATCGGCTGGTCGAAATCGCGCTCGTCCTTGTCGACATGCGCGCCCATGCGCGCGCCGGGCGCGTAGCGGTTGATCAGGCACGAGTCGGGGTCGAAGCCGGCGAAACCGGCGCGCGATGCGGCGCCGACGGCAAGCGTGCGGAATTCGACCGGCATCGCCGGCCACGGACGCTGCGTCAGCGGGTCGACGCTTTCGTAGCGATAGCCGCGCGCGTCGCTGATCCAGCCGCGCTCACCGCAACTGGTCGTCGCCACCGACATCGACTTGCCGCCCGGCACGGTCATGCTGCGAAACGGCGCGACCGACGCGATCGCGTCGATCAGCGGCAGCAAGATGCGCGGGTCGGCAAAGGCGCGCAGCAGCACGACGCCGTCGCGGATCGTCTCGACGCGGCTGGCAAACAGGTCGACCATCATCGTGCAGGTTCACACGAACCATACCAACCCGTCATGCCCGGGCTTGTCCCGGGCACAAGCGAAAAAGGGCCGCGGTTTGCACCGCGGCCCTTTGCATTCGGAATGGTCCGACTGATCAGCGCGAATAGAATTCGACGACCAGGTTCGGTTCCATCTGCACCGGGTACGGAATGTCGGTCGGCTTCGGGCCACGAACGAACGTGCCCTTCATCGCCTTGTGATCGACTTCGACATAACCCGGCACGTCGCGCTCGTTGAGCTGGGCGGCAACCACCACGATCTCGAGTTGCTTCGACTTGTCCTTCACTTCGATCGCGTCGCCGTCCTTCACCGAGTAGGACGAGATGGTGACGCGCTTGCCGTTGACCTTGACGTGGCCGTGGCTGACGAACTGGCGCGCCGCGAAGATCGTGGCGACGAACTTCATGCGATACACGACCATGTCCAGGCGGCGCTCGAGCAGCTCGAGCAGCAGGTCGCCGGTGTCACCGCGACGGCGCGAGGCTTCGGCGTAGTAACGGCGAAACTGACGCTCGCCGATATTGCCGTAGTAGCCCTTGAGCTTCTGCTTCGCCATCAGCTGGATGCCGAAGTCGGTGGGCTTCTTGCGGCGCTGGCCGTGCTGGCCCGGGCCATATTCACGCTTGTTGATGGGGCTCTTGGCACGGCCCCAGAGATTGACGCCGAGACGGCGGTCGATCTTGTGCTTGGAGTTTTGACGCTTGCTCATCGGTCTCTCGTTTTTGCGCGGCCGGTTCCCGCGAGAGGGGCGGCCGCTGAATGTCCCGATAGGCCTCCGGTCCAGGACCGGCGGCGGGACGTCGCCACTTGGGCGGGTCCACGTTCTCGGGAAGAAGGCGCGCACCATACGGATGGCCCGCCTCAAGTCAAGGAAAGCCGGCTTCCAGGCGCGAAGCGCCTCCTGATTTCACGAGGAAATCCGGGAGCGGCGTTGCCGCTACGACGGCCGTACGGTCCGGCTGCGACCGGTTAGCGCAACGATGACCCCGTGGAAGGTCCGGACCTCCTGCTCGGTCATCCCGGCGCGCTGGATCAGGTTGTAGAGGTTGCGGGTCATCGAGGGGCGCTGCTGCTCGCTGGTGTAGAAGCCGCCCGCCGCCAGCGCCTGGTCGAGATGGCGGAACAGGTTTTCCACCTCGATCTTGGTCGCGGGCAGGACTCCGCCGGTCTCCAGCACGGCCGAAGGCACCTCGATCCCGGCCCGCCGCCAGGCATAGCCGACCAGCAGAACCGCCTGGGCCAGATTCAACGACGAGAAGTCGGGATTGACCGGAATGTTGAGGATCGCATCGGCCCGCGGGATGTCGTCGTTGAGCAGCCCCATCCGCTCGGCGCCGAACAGAACCCCGCAACGCTGGCCCTGGGCGGCGCGCGCGTGCAGCCGGGTGGCCGCCTCTTCCGGCGTCACGACCTCTTTGACCATGTCGCGCGGACGAGCCGTGGTCGCGAGCACGAAATTGAGGTCGGCGATCGCCGCTTCGGTGGTCGGATAGAGCTGCGCCGCGTCGAGCACCGCGCCCGCGCCCGAGGAAGCGGCGACGGCGCGTTCGTTGGGCCAACCATCGCGCGGCGCCACCAGCCGCAATTCAGTCAGCCCGCAATTCAGCATGGCGCGCGCGCAGGCGCCGATATTCTCACCGAGTTGCGGGGTCACCAGGACCACGACCGGCGCGGTCGAAGCTGTTGTCATGGCCAAGCGATAGCAGGCTCAATTTGATTTGGCGCGTTCTCCTTCCCCCAACCGGTATCGCGAGTACGGGGCGGGGAAACGCGCTAGGCGCGCAGCGCCTCCGACATTTTCGGCTTCGCCGCCAGGAGCGTCAGCGCGAGGCCTTCATCCAGCGTCGTCATCGCCTCGAAACCCAACGCGTCCCGCGCGCGGCTGGGATCGCCGAGCGAAGCGCGAATGTCGCCGGCGCGCGGCGGGCCGTGTTCGATCACCGGCGCCACGCCGCATGCCTTGGCAACGGCGCGTGCGAGATCGAGTACCGAGGTGGCGCGCCCAGTGCATACGTTGAACACGGGATGCGCGCCGGTGTCGCGATCCATCGCCGCCAGCAACGCGCGCACCACGTCGCCGACATAGACGAAGTCCCGCGTCTGGCCGCCATCGCCGAACACCGTGACCTTGCCGCTGAGCAAGGTGCGATCGAAGAAGATCGAGATGACGCCCGAGTAGGGCGACTTGGGATCCTGGCGTGGCCCGTAGACATTGAAGAAACGACAGCCCGCCGTCGGCACGCCATGCACCAACGTCGCGACGCGTGCGTGCAACTCGGAAGCAAGCTTGTCGGCGCCATAGGCCGACAGCGGCTGCGTCTCTGCGCTCTCTTTCAACGGCAGCGCGTCGTTGTCGCCATAGGTGGCGGCTGACGAGGCATAGACGACTTTCGCCGGTTGGTGTTGCCTGGCGCGGCGCGCAGCGTCGAGCACCGCGATGGTTCCGACCAGATTGGTGCGATTGGTGCCGAGCCAGTCCTGGTTGCCGCGTTCGACCGATGCGATCGCGGCGAGATGGAAACATCCGGCGACGCCCGCCATCGCGCGCGCCACCGCTTGCTCGTCGGCGACGTCACCGATGATCAACTCGGCACGGGCGGGAACGTTGTCGCGCTTGCCGGTCGAGAGATCGTCGAGAATGCGCACCCGGTCGCCGCGCGCGAGCAGCGCCTCGGTCAGATGCGAACCGATGAACCCGGCGCCGCCGGTGACCAGGTAGATGCGGCTCTTGGAAGGAATGTCTGGAACTGGGCGCAAACTCGCCTCGCGGATGGATGGAGGGCCAGGCTGCAATCGCAACGCCGGCCGCTCCCAATCGTCCCCCGCCGGCGATGCCGCACGGAATCGTGCGGACGTCAGATCACATCCGGTCGAGCGTCGGCCGGGCGAGCGCCCCGAAGGCGGCAACGATGGCCACGACCGCCAGCGCGTGCATCCCGGTATCGCCGATGCCGCCATCGAACGGATGAAACGCGTGCAGCGCCGTGGCGGCCAGCGCCGAGACGCCGAGGCCGCCCAACATGGCGGCGCGAATTGGCGCAACCGGCGCGCCCCGCCGCAAGGCCAGCAGCAGCGCCAGCCCGAGCGGCAGGCTGACCACCGCAATGAAGATGAAACAGAACCAGCCGATGCCCTGGAACAGCGCCGCGGGTCCGTATTCCAGCCCGGTGTCGACGCAGGCGAACAGCGTCGCGCCGAGCCACACGGCGAGCGTCGGCATCGGCAGCCAGGCCCAGCGCGGCGAGCGGTCGGGCATGATCAGGTGGAAGGCGGCGAACAGGGCCAGCACGCCGGTCAGGAAGGCGGCAACCAGCTCGATCCCGGTGACGGCCTGGTCGAATTCCCTGGCCAGCCGGGGCATCGCCCCCAGGCGCCAGATCAGCGTCCCCAGCACGGCCAGCGCGGCCGCGGTCCATAGCAGGAAGCGCCGCATCGGCGGGGCGATCCGGCGGACCGGTCGGATGTCGGCAACCAGGCGAGAGATGGTCTGATCGACCTGTTCCTCGGTCATGGCCCGTCCTCGCGCATGAGCCGCGCCCGCAGCGACTTGATCGCGCGATGCACACCGACCTTGAGCGATCCCTCGCTCTGGCCGGTGACGGCGGCAGCTTCCTTCAGCGTCATCTCTTTCAACTTCAGCAATTCCAGCGCCTGGCGCTGGCCAGGCGAGAGGGCGTCGAGGGCCGAGGCGATTTCCTCGGCCGCCTCGCTGGCCCGTGCATCCTTGTTCGCTTCGGGGTCGGCATAGGTTTCGTAGGCGAGAGGGGCATCGATCTCGACCGCGTTCTCGCGGATCCGCCGCCGCACCGCGTCGATCGACCTGCGGCGGGCGATCGCAGTCAGCCATTGTTTGAACGGCCGCTCGGGATCGTAGGTGTGGCGCACCCGGTGCACCGACAGCAGCACCTCCTGAACGACGTCATCGGCGCGGTCGGCCGAACGGTGCTGCTGGCGGACCAGGGCCCGGATATAGGGCGTGATCTCGCGCAACAGCCGCTCATAGGCGCGGCCGTCGCCGTCCTGCGCCGCCGCCATCCACAAGGACCAGGAATCGTCGGCGCGACCAGGATCGGCAGCGCGCTCAATGGTCACGACTGACGATCCTCCGCGCCGTGCGGCACTGCGTAGAGCAGCACCCGCGTGCCGTCGGGATCCGTGACAGTGAGTTG
>JAQGIE010000227.1 GCA_028291365.1 Rhodospirillales bacterium | reverse complement strand
GTTCGGCCTGCCGTCGCTCGATTCGGCCGTGATATTCTATAGCTGGAAGGGCGTGCTGTATTTCGCCTGGGAATATGCCCGGGTGAAGCCGCGCGTGCACGAGATGCTGCGCTGGTTCCTCGACGTGTCGCGCATCCTGCCGCGCTTCGCGCCGGCGCTGCGTCCCGATGTCGAGCGCGCCATGCTCGGCCTGCAGGCACAACTGGTCGCGGTGTTGAGATCGGTTGAAGACGAGCTCGGCGAATATGAAGGCGCCTTCAACGAACTGTTTCTCGACGGCAAAGGTTCGAGCCGGTTCACCGGCTTCCTGCGCCGTTCGCGCAACGTGTTCAGCTCTATCGGCGGCGGCGTCGGCCAGCTGCAACACGCCGCCGAGATCTGGGACGAGCTGACGCGCGGCTTTCCGCGCCGTCAGGTCAATTACGAAACGATCCTGGAGCTGGAAGTCGGTGTCGGCGACGTCGTCAGCCGCGCGCGTACCTATTCCTGATTATTGGCGCGCAGCGCGGCGCTACGTAAGCGCGGACTCGAGATCCCGCAGCAGATCGTCGGCATTCTCCAAGCCCACCGACAGACGCACCGTACCCGGGCCGATGCCGACGCGGGCGCGTTCGGCTTCGGTCAGGCGCTGATGCGTCGTCGTTGCGGGATGGGTGATCAGCGATTTCGCGTCGCCGAGATTGTTCGAGATCGCCACCAGTTCCAGCCGGTTCAGCGCCGCGAAAGCCGCCTGCTTGCCGCCTTTGATGTTGAAGGCGATCAGGTTGCCGAAGCCGCCCGTCATCTGTGACGCCGCCAGCGCGTGCTGCGGATGGCTCTTCAGGCCGGGATAGAACAATTTCTCGATCGCGGAATGATTCTCCAGCGCAGCGGCGAGTTTGGCCGCGTTTTCGACCTGGCGCATGACGCGCAGCTCGAGCGTCTCCAACCCTTTCAGCAACAGCCAGGCATTGAACGGCGACAGCGACGGACCGGTATGGCGCAGGAAGGGCGCGACCTTTTCGCCATAGGCGTTGCTGCAGAGAATGACGCCGCCGAGCGAGCGGCCCTGGCCGTCGATATGTTTGGTCGCTGAATAGACGACCACGTCGGCGCCCAGCTCGAGCGGCTTCTGCAACACCGGCGTCGCGAACACGTTGTCGACCACGACGAGCGCGCCGGCCGCATGCGCGAGCCTGGCGACTTCGCGCGCATCGACGATTTCGAGCATCGGATTGGCCGGCGTCTCGAAGAACACGACATTGGCGGGACGCGACAGCGCTTCGCGCCACTGCGCCAGGTCGCTGCCGTCGACCAGCGTCGCCTCGACACCGAAGCGCGGCAGGATGTCCTTGATGATATAGAGGCACGAGCCGAACAGCGCGTGCGGCGCGACCACGCGGTCGCCGGACTTCAAGCCGGCGACGAGCGCGGCGTAGACCGCGGCCATGCCGCTGGCGGTCGCGAAGGCGCGTTCGGCGCCTTCATACAGCGCCATGCGGCGCTCGAACATTTCGACGGTGGGGTTGCGGTAGCGCGAATAGACGAAGCGGCTGCCGTCATTGGCGAAGGCGGATTCGGCTTCTTCGGCGGTCTTGTAGACGTAGCCCGACGTCATCCAGATCGCTTCCGACGTCTCGTCGAATTGCGAGCGCAGCCGGCCCGCATGAATCAGCAACGTCTCGTTTGCCCAGCGCTCGCTCATCTCGGTCCCCAAAAACAAAAACGCCCCGACCCAGAGGTCGAGGCGCCGCGGCGAACCGGATTGGCCTGACCGTTTAGCAGTTTATTTTACGTGGCCTGCAAGCGGGTCGCCAAATCACCACGGGCGGACCTTGGTGAATCCGGGCCGGGACTGTCAAGCGTCCGTGTGATTTGGCGGTCACCGCAGCCTGAACGTCATGCGATAGGAGAAGGTCTTGCCCGCCGCGGCGGGCTCGAACGTCCAGTATTTCATGACGTCGACGGCGTGCCGGCCGAACTCGTTGCCCGCTGGCGTCTCGTCGAGCACCACGACCTGGATGACCCGCGACTGCGCGTCGGTGGTCACTTTGAGTTCGACCACCCCCTGAATTCCCTCTTTGAGCGCCTGGGTCGGGTAGGTCGGCAGCGGGCCGCTCGCGCGGCGAAATTGCTCAGCCGTGGGGGCAGTGCCGGCCCACGCCGGCAGGGCGACAAGAAATGCCAGCAGAAGGGCGCGCAGGAACATCAATGGAGCTCGAGCCTGGTCGAGATGCGCGCGCATCTCACACTTCCTTGTTGGACTTTGACCAGGTTAGCGCAGGAAACGGCCTGGACGCGATAGCGACATATCCGCCGGTCTCGAGACCAGCGGTACGAACTCCTTCAAGCAACGGCACTCCGGCGCGCCGTGCGGGTTCACCAAACAAGGGGTTGGTTTCGCAGGGGAGTAACTTGAATGGACATCATCGCGTGGCTCGTGCTCGGGCTGATTGCCGGCTTCGTCGCGAGCAAGATCGTCAACAAACAAGGCGAAGGGCTGGTGCTCGATATTGTGCTTGGGATCGTCGGCGCCGTGGTTGGTGGATTTCTGTTCAACCAGTTCGGCGCGAGCGGCGTGACCGGATTCAATATCTACAGCATGGTCGTGGCCATCATCGGCGCGGTCGTGCTGCTCGTCCTGTATCACGCACTGTTTCGGCGAACAGCCGTTTGACGCGCCGTGGATATGACGCGCCCGGCTTGTGACGCGCGCAGAGAGGGGTGCAGTGATCGCCGCGCCTCTCTGTCGCGTATTTGCATTGTTCTCTCATTAAGGTGATCCGGGCATGGTCGGCCGTCCACACAGGCGGTCGCCATGAAGAATGTTCTCGACCAGTTGACTGCGCACGTTTCCCGATTGTGCCGACGCTCGCCGTACATCGTGGCGGCGGTTTGTCTTGGCGTGGTCGTGTTGGTCCTGCTCGGGGTTCGTTTCCTCGACGGTGCTGGGGAAGCCCACCCGGCGGCGCGCCAGGCGAGTTTCTCGGAAGCGACCGCGCTCGCTGACGCGGGTCATATCAAGCGGCTCGAAATCGTGCCCGGCAGCGTGGCCCAGGTGCGGATCGAGACCGACAGCGGCGAGCAGATCGAAACGCTGGTGCCGGGTCAGTCCGATTTCATTCGCATGCTGGTCCGTCCCGGCGTCGAAGCGCGCTTCGTCGAGCCGGTGTCGCCGGGCCTGCACTTCCGCGAAGTGCTCGATGTCCTGTTCGTGGTGTTGTTGCTGAGCAGCCTCGGCCTCGTCGTGCGCGCCTCGCCGATGGGCCAGCGCACGCGGGCGCGGCTCGCCGTGCGACCGGCCGAACGGCTCGATGACGTCGCCGGCATCGACGAGGTGCGCGGCGAACTGCTGGAAGTGGTGCGCTATCTGCGCGATCCCGCGCCCTATCGCGCGGTGGGCGCCAAGTCGCCGCGCGGCGTTCTGCTGTCGGGCGGTCCCGGCCTCGGCAAGACGCTGATGGCGAAGGCACTGGCTGGCGAAGCCGAAGTGCCGTTCTTCGCCGCGTCGGGTTCGGATTTCGTCGAACTCTTCGTCGGCAACGGTGCGCGCAAGATCCGGGCGCTGTTCAAACAGTGCCGCAAGGCGGCGCCCTGCATTCTCTTCATCGACGAACTCGACGCGCTGGCGTCGGCCCGCTCGTCCAATCCCAGCGGCGGCGGCGACCGCGAGCACGACCAGACGTTGAACGCATTCCTGGTCGAGATGGACGGGCTGTCGTCGCGCGACGGCATCGTCGTCGTCGCGGCGACCAACCGCAGCGACGTGCTCGATCCCGCCGTGCTGCGTCCCGGCCGCTTCGATCGGCGCGTGCAGGTGCCGCGCCCCGATTCCAAGGGCCGCGAAAAGATCCTGCGCGTCCATACCCGCAACGTGCCGCTCGCTTCCGACGTCAATCTCGCCGAACTCGGCGCCGGCACGATCGGCATGAGCGGCGCCGACCTTGCAAACCTGGTCAATGAGGCGGCGCTGCATGCGGCGCGCCAGGGCCAGACCGAAGTCGGCGCGTCGTCGTTCCACTACGCCCAGGATCGCGTGCTGGTCGGCGTGCCGCGCGCATCGTCGTCGATGCATGACGACGATCGCCGCGTCGCGGCGGTGCACGAGGCCGGCCATGCGCTGGTGGCGTTGCGCTGCAAGCATACCGATCGCGTCGCGCGGGTAACGATTGTTCCCCACGGCGACGCCGCGGGCTTCGTGCTTCGGTTGCCGGATCGCGACCGCGTCGTGATTTCGCGCGCCCGGCTCGAAGACGATCTTGCCATCGCGCTCGGCGGCCGCGCCGCCGAGGAGCTGGTGTTCGGCGAGGGCAGCGCGACCACGGGCGCCGCGTCGGACCTGCAGCGCGCCACCGAGGTGTGCCGGGAAATGGCGGGCCGCTACGGCATGTTCCCCGAAACCGGGCTGATGACCTATCTCGGCCACGAGATGTCGCCGCAGGCGCTTGCCGCACTCGACGATACGGTGCGCCGGCGGCTCGAACAGGCCTATGGGCGCGCCTGCCGCGTGCTCAACGACGAGCGCGACGCGTTGGATCGCATCGCCGACCGGCTGATCGAGGTCGGCACGATCGACGGCGCCGAAGCGCTGGCGCTCGCCGACGCGTCCGTAGAGGCCGTGGCGGCGTAAGGATTTTCAATCGGCGTGCGATAGCGGCCGCGTGACGTCTTCGAGCGAGCGTCGCTCGGCGTCGACGCCCCAGCGGGCCACGACCGCCGCCGCGGCCAGCATCAGCACCGCGCCGAGCGTGTAGCCGCCGAACACTTCCATGCGCGAGCCGCCGGCGATCAGCCTGCCGAACAGGATCGGAGCGGCGACGCCGCCAAGTCCGGTGCCCGCGGCGTAGAAGATCGCGATGGTCAGCGCGCGCAGTTCGAGCGGAAATGTTTCGCCGACCGTGAGATAGGCGCTGCTCGCGGCCGCCGACGCCACGAAGAAGACGATGGCGAGCCCGACCGCCAGCCCGGTGGCGCCGAACGCATCGCGCGCGAACAGCGCGCCGACGATCAGCAGCAGAATTCCCGACAGCGCGTAGGTGACGGCGATCATCACGCGCCGTCCGACACGGTCGAACAACGGACCGAGCAGCAGCGGCCCCGCGACATTGCCGGCGCAGAACGGCAGCAAGTACCAGCCGACGCGATCGCCCGGCACCTGGTAGAAGCGCGTCAGCACCAGCGCCCAGCTGAAGAAGATCGCGTTGTAGAAGAAGGCCTGCGCCACCATCAGCGAGATCGCCACCAGCGCGCGCCGCCGGTGATGCAGCAGCAACACGCGCGCGGCGTCGGCCAAGGTCGCGCGGCGGTCGTCGTGCAGTCGCACGGTTCCGATCGCGGGCGGCAGGTCGGTGCCGATTTCGCGCTCGATTGCAGCCACGACGTCGTGCGCTTCGGCGGCGCGACCATGCGTCATCAGCCAGCGCGGACTTTCGGGCAGATAGCGGCGCAGCCGCAGCACGACGAGACCCAGCAACGCACCGATCAGGAAACAGGCGCGCCAGCCGAATTCGACGCCCAAGGTTGCGGGCGACAGCAAGGTCAGCGATCCGATCGCGCCCAACGCTGCGCCGGCCCAGAAGCTGCCATTGACGGCGAGATCGACGCGGCCGCGCAGCCGCGCCGGGATCAGTTCCTGGATCGCTGAATTGATCGCCGCATATTCACCGCCGATGCCGGCGCCGGTGAAGAAGCGGAACAGCGCGAAGCTGGACAGATTCCACGACAGCCCGGTGGCCGCGGTTGCGATCAGATAGACGAGCAGCGTGACGGTGAAGAGCCGCTTGCGTCCGAACCGATCGGCGAGCTGCCCGAACACCAGCGCGCCGATGACGGCGCCGGCGAGATAGGCGCCGTTGGCGAGGCCGATATCGGTCGCGTTGAACTGCAGCGACGGGCTTTCCTGCAGTGCCGAGGCGAGCGTGCCCGCCAGCGTCACTTCCAGCCCATCGAGAATCCACGTGACGCCCAACGCCACGATCACGCGGCGATGGAAGGCGGCAAAGGGCAGGCGGTCGAGGCGGGCGGGAACGTCGGTCGTGAGGATCGCCATCACGTTGCTGAACGCCGGCGCGGTCCAATCGTCATGGCCGCCGAATGGGCGGGCATGGCTTGTTTGCAGTGCCGGCGGTGGTGTGTACCGTCGGCGCCCGCTATGCCGGCTCGATGACGCACGCCCACCGCAACGCTGCCCTTTGGATGGCCGGTTGGCTGTCGGCGATGTTGATCATCACGATTGCGGGCCGCGAGGTCGGGCGCGAGCTGGACGTGTTCCAGATCATGCTGATGCGGTCGGCGATCGGCTTCGTGATGTTGTGGCCGCTGGTGTGGCGGCGCGGCGGGTTTGCCGCGATGCGGACCTCGCGGCTGCGGCTGCATGTGCTGCGCAACGTGATCCATTACGGCGCGCAGTTCGGCTGGTTTGCAGCGCTGCTGCTGATTCCTGTCGCGCAGGTGATCGCGATCGAATTCACCCTGCCGATCTGGACCGCGTTGTTCGCGGTGACGGTGCTCGGCGAGCATTTCACGCGCGGCAAGCTCGTCGCCCTGGTGTCCGGACTGGTCGGTGTTCTCGTCATCGTGCGGCCGGGCTTCGCCACGATCGAGCCGGGCCAGTTGATCATGGTCGCCGCCGCGGTCGGGTTCGGCATGTCGGTCGGAATGACCAAATTGCTGACGCGTACCGACAGCGCGGTTGCGATTATCTTCTGGATGATCGTCGTGCAGACGGCGCTGGGCTTGCTGCCCGCGCTGTATGTGTGGCGCTGGCCCTCGCTCCAGGCGTGGCCGTGGATCGTGGTGATCGCCTTCTGCGGCACCTTCTCGCATTACTGCTACGCGCGCGCCATGCAGCACGCCGACGCCATGGTCGTGGTGCCGATGGATTTTCTGCGCGTGCCGTTGGCGGCGCTGCTCGGCTGGCTCGTGTATGCCGAACGCGTCGATCTCTACACGGCGCTGGGCGCGGCGCTGATCCTCAGCGGCAATCTGCTCAACCTTCGCCCCGTCGCGCGTGCGGCGCATGTGTCCCCGGCCCGCTGACTCCCGTCGAAGGGGCGCGCGCCCAGATCTCGGCAATCGATCCAGGCGTCCGGCCAAGGAACGTTTTGCGCCGGCTCCAGTTGGCAGCAGCAGGCATGAAAACGCCCGGTCCAACGGCGCGCGCCGTGGAATTCCCGGCGCGCCGCGCCGCGCCGCGTGAGGCAGTGTGATGTCCAGCCGAACCTCGCCGCATCGCCCGCGGCATCAATCGATGGCCCAGCGGAGAAGCCGGTCAGCGTCGGTACGATTCCGCGATCGGCATGACGCCGGCCGGCAGCTGGCGGAAATGCTGGCGCCGCTGCGTACGGCACGTCCCGTCGTGCTGGCGCTGCCGCGCGGCGGCGTCCCGGTCGGCTATGAGATTGCGCGCGCGCTGGGGGCCGATCTCGACGTTCTGCTGGTGCGCAAGATCGGTGCGCCGGGGCAGCCCGAACTGGGCCTCGGTGCGGTGGTCGACGGCCGCCACCCGCACCGGGTGCTCAATCAGCACGTGCTGCAGGCGGTACAGCCTGACGCGGCCTATCTTGAGCGGGAGACCAGGCAGCAACTGGCCGAGCTCGAACGCCGCCGCCACCTCTATCAAGGCGATGAACCGCCGGTCGCCGTGCAGGGGCGGACGGTCATCGTCGTCGATGACGGCATTGCAACCGGCGGTACCATGAAGGCGGCACTCGCCGGCGTCAGCCGCGAAGCACCGGCACGTTTGATCCTGGCCGTACCCGTCGCCGCCGCCGAAATCCTCGCCGAGCTTGCGTTGTGGGTGGACGAGATCGTTTGCCTCGAAGCCGCGACGACTTTCGGTTCGGTCGGCAACTATTATGCCGACTTTACGCAGACGACCGACGCCGAAGTCATCCGCCTCCTCGCCGACGCGCGGCGCGAAAAGTCGGCGGCCTAGACCGGAAACCGGAACCTGCAGCGCGCCGCGTCGCTTCTGGATTCGTCGGCCGACAATTCGTTCCAGGGGAGCTTGCAATGAAAGTCAGCGAAGTAATGACACGGGACGTATGTCTCATCCGCGGGGACCAGCCGATCCGCGAAGCGGCGCAGATGATGTCCGAGTTCGATGTCGGCGCGCTGCCGGTGTTTGAAGGCGACCGCCTGATCGGCATGATCACCGATCGGGATATCACCATCCGCGGTGTCGCCGAGGGCGTGGGTCCGGACGCCAAGGTTCGCGAGCTGATGTCCGAACAGGTGAAATACTGTTTCGAAGACGACAATCTCGATCAGGTCTGCGAAAATATGAGCGACATCCAGATGCGACGCCTGCCGGTGATGAATCGCGAGAAGCGGCTGGTCGGCATCGTCGCGCTCGGCGATCTGGCGGCGAAGCACGCGGTCAACGAGGCCAGCCGTGCGCTCGAAGGAATTTCCCAGCCCGGCAGATAGACAGGCGGCGGCGAAACGTGACGCTCAGCCTGTCGGCGGCAGCAGACCCTTGAGCCGGTAGAGCAGCTCCAGCGCTTCGCGCGGCGCCAGCGTGTCCGGATCGGCATCGTACAGCGCCGCCACCAGCGCGTCGGTCGGGTGGGCCGGGGCTTCGCGTGCCGGTGCGCTGGCGCGGAACAGCGGGAGGTCGTCGGTGAGCTTGGTCACCGCACCCGACTGCTCGCTGCGTTCGAGCAGCGACAAGACTTCTTCGGCCCGTGCGATCACCGGCGCCGGCAGGCCCGCAAGCTTGGCGACATGGATTCCATAGCTGCGATCGGCGGTGCCGGACGCGACCTCGTGCAGGAACACGATGCCGCCCTGCCATTCCTTGACGCGCATCGTGTGGCAGGAGAGGGCGGCGAGCCGCGCCTGCAACGCCGTCAGCTCGTGATAGTGCGTGGCGAACAGGCTGCGGCACCTGCTGGTCTCGTGCAGATGCTCGACGCAGGCCCAGGCGATCGACAGACCGTCGAACGTCGCGGTGCCGCGCCCGATCTCGTCGAGGATCACCAGACTGCGTTCGGTCGCCTGATTCAGGATCGACGCGGTTTCGACCATCTCGACCATGAAGGTCGAACGGCCGCGTGCGAGATCGTCGGCGGCGCCGACACGGCTGAACAGACGATCGACCACGCCGATGCGCGCCGCGTCGGCGGGCACGTACGCGCCCATCTGCGCCAGGATGGTGATCAAGGCGTTCTGGCGCAGGAAGGTCGACTTGCCCGCCATGTTCGGACCGGTGACGAGCCAGACGCGGTCGTCGGGCGCCATCCGGCAATCATTGGCGACGAAATTCTCGCCTTCGCGCGCGCGGACCGCTTCGACGACGGGATGGCGGCCGCCGCTGATCTCGAATGACAGCGAACCATCGACGGTGGGACGCACCCAGCGCCGTTCGAGCGCGATGGTGGCGTGGCTGGCTGCGATGTCGAGTTCGGCGACGGCGCCCGCGGCGCGCGCGATCATCTCGGCATGCGCCAGAATGTCGGTGGAAAGCTGCTCGAAGACCGCCAGCTCCATGGCCAGCGCCTTGTCGGCGGCTTCGGCGATCTTGCGCTCGAGGTCCGACAATTCGACGGTGGTGAAGCGCATCGCGCCCGCCATCGTCTGACGGTGCAGGAAGGTTTCGCGCGGCAGCTTCTCGGCGTGCGCCACCGGCACTTCCAGGAAATAGCCGAGCACATTGTTGTGCTTGACTTTGAGTGTCGTGATGCCGGTCGCGGTGGCGTATTTCCACTGCAGCCCGGCAACGACGCGCTTGCCGTCGTCGCGCAGCGTGCGCAGCTCGTCGAGTTCGGGCGACCAGCCGGCAGCGACGAAGCCGCCGTCGCGCGTCATCAGCGGCAGGTCGGTGCCGAGCGCCCGGTGCAGCTTGTCGGCAAGCCCGTCGCGCCGGGTCAGCGCGTTGATCGCGGCGGCGAGCGGCGGCGGCGCGTTGCTGTCCTTTAGCGTGGCCGCGACTTCGCCGCCGCCGGTCAGGCCGTCGGCGATCGCCTTGGTGTCGCGCGGACCGCCGCGGCCGAGCGACAGCCGCGCCAGCGCGCGCTCGAGATCGGGCAGGCCG
>JAQGIE010000207.1 GCA_028291365.1 Rhodospirillales bacterium | reverse complement strand
CTACGATTATTATCGCGATCGTGCTGATCCGAATCTGGGGCTTGCACGTGTCGCAGCGCTGATTGCGCGTGTACGGGCGCAGACGAGAAATCTACTGCTCGTCGACAACGGTGATCTGATTCAGGGCAATCCGCTCGCGGATTTGGCAGCGTCGGACACCAGCGAGGCCCCGCATCCGATCATCGAAGCCCTGAATCAGCTCCACTACGACGCCGGCACGGTCGGCAATCACGAATTCAACTACGGGCTGCCGATTCTTGACCAAGCGGTCAAGAACGCGAAATACCCCCTGACCGTCGCCAATCTCACGCGGGCCGACGGAACGCCCCTGCTGCCGACCCGCCTGCTGCTCGAACGCACCCTGACCGATCGCGACGGGAAGGCGCAGCTTCTCAGGATCGGCGTGCTCGGACTGTGCCCGCCGCAGATCCTGGCCTGGGACAGAGCGCGGCTCGACGGCAAGCTCACCGCCGAAGACATGGTTGACGCGGCCGCGCGCGAAGCGGCGCAACTCAGGCGCGACGGCGCCGATCTGGTGCTGGCGCTTGCCCATACCGGCATCGACGCACGGCCCCGCGAACGCGGCGACGAGAACGTCGCCTGGCATCTGGCGCAGTTGCCCGACATTGACGCGATCGTATCGGGCCACGCGCATCGCGTGTTTCCCGGACCGAGCTTCGCCAACCTCCCCGGTGCCGATCTCACCGCCGGCACGATCGCGGGCAAGCCGGTGGTGATGCCGGGTTTTTACGGCAGCCATCTCGGCGTCATTCGATTGACGCTACGCCCCGGCGGCGGCGGCCGCTGGCACGTCATCGGCGGCACCGCCGAAGCGCGCCCGGTCGCGACACCCGCCTTGATCGCCGACGCGGGCGTCGAAGCCGCCATCGCGCCGATGCACCAGCGCACGCTCGACCATGTGCGCCGGCCGGTCGGACGCACGACGACATCGATTCATAGTTTCTTTGCCATGGTCCGCGACGACCCTTCGGTCGCGATGGTGCAGAACGTGCAGCTGTGGGCCGCGCGCACCCGTCTGGCCGACACCGAATTCCGCGACCTGCCGCTGCTGTCGGCGGCGGCACCGTTCCGCGCCGGCAACGGCTCACCCGATGCTTATGTGGACATCGCAGCGGGGCCGCTCGCGATCCGGAACGTCGCCGATCTCTATCTCTTCCCGAACACGCTGACCGTGGTCGCGGTCGACGGGCGCGGCCTGCGCGAATGGTTGGAAATGGCCGCGGGCGCTTTCAATCGGCTCGATCCCAGCCGGTCGCGCCAGAACGCGGCGCCGCAGAAGCTCCTCGCCGACGGTTTTCCCACTTTCAATTTCGACGTCATTGCCGGCCTCGACTACGCCATCGATGTGACGCAGCCTGCGCGCTATGACCGCGACGGTGCACTGGTGCGTCCCGACGCGCGGCGCGTCATCGGCCTCGCCCATGCCGGACGCGCGGTGCGCGACGAGGACCGGTTCCTGGTGGTGACCAACAACTATCGTGCCGGCGGTGGCGGTCGTTTTCCCGGGCTCGGCGCCGACAACCTCGTGCTCGCCGCGCCCGATCCGATGCAGACCCTGATTGCCGCCTGGCTGGCCGAGCGCGGCACGATCGACCCGGCTGCGCTGCACCCCGCCGGCCGCTGGCAGCTGGCGCGCAGCGACGCGCCGCTCCTCGCCAGCTTCGTATCGTCGCCGCGTGCCGAAAAGTTCATCGACGACCCGCGCATCCAGCTGCAGGGGCCGGCGCCCAACGGCTACGCCGCCTTCACGATCGACCTCGGCGCCGCTTGACGGGTGGTCCGGTACCCGGTGCTACTGTGCCGGCCCTGACCTTCCGGACCCTTCGCCACATGCGCCGCCTTCTGTCGTCCGTCCTGATGCTCGTCGTGCTTGCGCTGGCGCCGGCCGCCACCGCGGCCGATTTCATACCTGCGATCGTGTTCGACATGGGCGGCAAGTTCGACAAGAGCTTCAACCAGATGGCGTATGAAGGCGCCGAAGCGTGGCGCAAGGAAAACGGCATCACGTACCGCGAGTTCGAAGTCACCAGTCCGGTGCAGCGCGAGCAGGCGTTGCGCCAGCTTGCGCGCCGCGGCGCCGCGGTGGTGGTCGCGATCGGGTTCAGCCAGGGTCCCGCCGTCGCCACCGTCGCCAAGGAATTTCCCGCCATCAAGTTCACCGTCATCGACGCGATCGTCGACGCGCCGAACGTGCAGTCGGTGGTGATGCGCGAGCATGAAGGCTCGTTCCTCGTCGGCATGTTGGCGGCGATGGCGTCGAAGACCGGACGCGTCGGGTTCGTCGGCGGCATGGACATTCCGCTGATCCGCAAATTCGCCGCCGGCTATCGCCAGGGCGCGCTGTACGCGAATCCGAAAATCGAAGTGCTTGAGAACATGACCGGCACGACGCCGGAAGCGTGGAACGATCCGACCCGCGGCGCCGAGCTCGCCAAGGCGCAATTCGGCCGCGGCGTCGACGTGATCTACGCCGCCGCCGGCGGCACCGGCCTCGGCGTTTACCAGGCCGCAAAAGACGCGGGCAAACTCGCGATCGGCGTCGACTCGAACCAGAACTACGTACAGCCCGGCACGATGCTGACGTCGATGGTCAAGCGCATCGACAAGGTGGTGGCCGAAGCATTCAGCAGCGCGCGCAACGGCACCTGGCAGCCCGGCACGCGCGATCTCGGCCTCGCCGCCGACGCGGTGGGCTGGGCGCTCGACGAGTACAACCGTCCGCTGATCACGCCGGCGATGGAGGCCGCGGTCCAGCAGGCGACCGGCGACATCGTTTCCGGTCGCATCACCGTGTCGGAAACTTGTGGCAATTCGGCCTGCACCCATTGATCCCCGACCTTTTCCCGCGCGAACCAACCGTATGACCGATTCCATGGCGCCGCAGACTCCGGCGCTCGAACTCGTTGACGTGCAGAAGAGCTTCGGCGCGGTGCGCGCGGTGCGCGGCGTCTCCTTCGCCATCACCAGGGGAACCATTCACGGCATCGTGGGCGAGAACGGCGCCGGCAAGTCGACGCTGATGAATCTCGTCTATGGGTTTCACCGCGCCGACGCGGGCGAGATCCGGGTCGACGGAACGGCGCGCAACATCACGTCGCCCGACGATGCGATCGCGGCCGGCATCGGCATGGTGCATCAGCATTACATGCTGGTCGAACCGATGACGGTACTCGAGAACATCGTGCTGGGCACGGCATCCTCGGGTCCGCTGGCACGCACCGAACGCGACGCCAAGGCGAAGCTCGAACAGTTGATGCGCGAGACCGGCCTGTCGCTGCCGCTCGATGCGCGCGTCGCCGATCTCGAAGTCGGCGCGCGACAACAGGTCGAGATCCTGAAGGCGCTGTTCCGCGACGCGCAGATCCTGATCCTCGACGAACCGACAAGCGTGCTGACGCCGCGCGACACCGAGCGTTTGTTCGATGCGTTGCGCCGCCTGCGCGATCACGGCCGCACCATTCTCGTCATCACGCACAAGCTGGAAGAGATCACCCGCCTGACCGACCGCGTCACCGTGATGCGACAGGGGTTGGTCGTCGGTGACGTCGCGACGCGCGACGTCAATGAGGCGCGGCTCGCCGAAATGATGGTCGGGCGCCCGGTGTTGCTGCGGGTCGAGAAAGGCCCGGCCAATCCCGGCGAGACGGTGCTGGAACTCACGGATTTGAGCGGACGCAACTTCGCCGGCGTGTCGTTCAAGGTCCGTCGCGGCGAGATCGTCGGCGTCGCCGGCGTTGCCGGCAACGGCCAGTCGGAATTGCTGCATGCGGTGGCGGGGCTGCTGCCGTCGAGCGGCGGGCTGGCGTGGAAGGGCGAACAGGTGACGCGACGCGATGCGGCGCATCTGCGCGCGCTGGGCGTCGCGCACGTGCCCGAGGACCGGCAGCGCGACGGGCTGGTGCAGGAATTCCCGGCGCAGGACACCGCGATCCTCGGCCGACACGGCGATCCCGCGCTTCGCCGCAACGGCCTGTTGTCGCGCCGTGCGGTGCGCGCCCATTGCGAAGACCGCATGCGCCGTTTCGACGTGCGGCCACCCGATCCGGCCTGGCCGACTCGCGGCTTTTCGGGCGGCAACCAGCAGAAGCTGGTGCTGGCGCGGGAGATGGAGTGCAACCCCGACCTGCTGCTGATCGGCCAGCCCACGCGCGGCGTCGATGTCGGCGCGATCGAATTCATCTATGCGCGCCTGATCGATCTGCGCGATCGCGGCGGCGCCGTGCTGCTGGTGTCGAGCGAGCTGGACCAGCTGGTCTCGCTGGCCGACCGGATCCTGGTGATGAGCGGCGGAAAACTGATCGGCGAAGTCGCGCCGCAAGACGCGACCGACGAACGTCTGGGATTGATGATGGGCGGCGTCACGGCACAAGCCGCGGCGGCGTGAGGGATCATGCAGGAAAGCACCAAGAGATCGAGTTCGTGCGCGCAGCGCGTACTGAAATTTGACGCCGAAGGATCGCGTGCGCGCTCCGCGCGCGGGACGCAGCTTGGTGCTTCTTGGTGCACTTGGTGTCTTGGTGGTGAATGCTTGATCGAGCGTCGCCAATGACGCCCATTCGCAGTGCGAGCATCGAAGTCGCGGTCGTCGCCAGCGCGCTGGTCGCGTCCTTTGCCGTCGCGGGACTCGTGCTCGCGGTCATCGGCGCCGATCCGATCGAGGCGTTCCGGATTCTCGTCTACGGCGCCTTCGGCTATCCCGAAGCGATCGGCTACACGCTGTATTACGCGACCAGCTACATGTTCGCGGGCCTCGCCGTGTGGGTCGCCCTCAAGGCCGGAATCTTCAATATCGGCGGCGAGGGCCAGGCTTATCTGGGCGGACTCGGCGCGGCGCTCGTCTGTCTGTTCTTCGACGGGCTGCCGCCGATCCTGCTGCTGCCGCTGGCGATGATGTCGGCGGCGTTGTTCGGTGCAGGGTGGGCTGCGATCCCGGGCTGGCTGCAGGCACGCCGCCAGACCCATGTCGTCGTCACCACGATCATGTTCAATTTCATCGCCGGTGCGTTGATGACGTACCTGCTGAACAATTGGCTGCTGGCGCCGGGCGGCGGCTCGCCCGAGACGCGCCCCTTTGCACCGCAGGCGACGATGCCGGCCCTGCACGACATTCTGGCGCTGGTCGGAATCAACATCGCGCATTCCCCCGCCAACCTGTCGCTGCTGGTCGCGCTGATCGCGGTCGCATGCACCTGGACCTTCATGTTCCGCACCGTGTGGGGTTACGAGACCCGCGTCGTCGGCGCCAATCCGCACGCGGCGCGCTATGCCGGCATCGATCCCGGCGCCGTCATCGTGCGCACCATGCTGATCTCGGGCGCGCTGGTCGGTCTGGTCGCGGTCAATGAAGTGATGGGCGTGCACAAGCGCCTGATCCTCGACTTCCCGGCCGGCGCCGGCTTCGTCGGCATCGCCGTCGCGCTGATGGCGGGCGAAAGCGCGATCGGGCTGGTGCTCGCCTCGCTGCTGTTCGCGGCCCTGGCGCAGGGCAGCCTCGACCTCGTCATCGACATGCCGATGATCAATCGCGAGATCGTGCGCCTGATCCAGGGCGTGCTGATCCTGTTCTGCGGTGCGTTGCCGTCGCTGTTCCGGAAACCCGTGCTGCGATTGCTGGCGCCGCGCCGCGAGATCGCGGCGCCGGCCGGAGCATCGTGATGGAAACCGCGACGCAAATCCTGCTGCTCATCGCCGCCGCGATCCGTCTGGCGACGCCGCTGCTGCTGGCTGCGCTGGCCGGCATCTATGCCGAACGGTCGGGCGTCATCGACCTGTCGCTCGAAGGCAAGATGCTGGCGGGTGCGTTTGCGGGTGCCGCCCTCGCCTCGGTCTCGGGCAATGTGTGGGTCGGCGCGCTGGCGGCGATGGCGACGGGCATTCTTCTGTCGCTGCTGCACGGCTTCGCCACCGTCACCCATCGCGGCAACCAGGTCGTCGCCGGCATGGCGATCAACATCGCGATGGCGGGCCTGATTCCGACCGTCGCGCAGGCCATCTTCGCGCTCGGCGGACAGACGCCGCAGCTTGGACCGGCGCAACGTTTCCTGGGTCTGGTTCTTCCGTTTGCCGACGGCGACGGTCTTGTTGCGCAGACCTATGCGCGCCTGCTGAGCGGCCACAACGCGCTTACCTGGCTCGCCTTCCTCGCCGTGCCTGCGACCGGATGGCTGCTCTACCGCACCGGCTGGGGCCTGCGGCTGCGCGCCGTCGGCGAGAACCCCTACGCCGTCGACACGGCGGGCCTGCCCGTGGCCAGGCTGCGCTACCAGGCGCTGGTGGTGAACGGCGCGCTGGCGGGGCTGGCGGGCGCGTATCTGTCGATGGCGGCCAATGCGGGCTTCTCGCGCGACATGACGGCGGGCAAGGGCTATCTCGCGATCGCAGCGCTGATCTTCGGCCGCTGGGCGCCGGTGCCGACGATGCTCGCCTGCCTGCTCTTCGCCTTCGCCGACGCGGTTCAGGCGCAGCTCCAGACGGTGCGCATCCTGCCCAGCCAGTTCGTCGGGGCCCTGCCCTACATCCTTACCGTGCTGGTGCTGGCGCTGGTCGGCAAAGGCGGCGGCATGCCCAAGGCGCTGGGGATTCCCTACATCAAAGAACGCGGCGTATAGTCCCTACCGCGTCGCGGTTAGGGCGCAATCTACTCATTTGTTGATATCTAATCAGCCTATGGTGGCGGATGTCCTTACGCGTCCTAGTTATTGATGACGAACGCAGCGTCGGCCTGACCCTCCGGGATATGCTCGAGACATTGGGGCACACGGTGGTGGCGGTGCAGAACGCCACCGACGCCCTGGTCAAGGCGCGCTCCAAGAATTTCGACGTCGCCTTCGTCGACGTGAATCTCGGCCCCGGCATCGACGGCATTTCTTTAACGCGCGAGCTGCGCCATCGCTTCGGCCTGCGTGCGGTGATCGTCAGCGGCTATCTGCAAGGGCAACTTGCCGACTTTGCCGCCAACGTGGCCGACGTGGTGCTGGCCAAGCCCTTCCTGTCATCACAGGTCGAGGCGGCGCTGGCGAAAATTCCGGCGCGCCGCGAACTCAGCGCCGCGATTCCGCCGGCCGACGCGCCGGCCTATCGTCGCGTGGTGCGCTGATCAGGCCTTCTTGGCCTTCCAGGCGTCGTAGCTGACGCGGTTCATCTCGAACAGGTCGCTGGTGCGCGCGTAGGTGCCGCGCCCGTGCATGCGGCCGACCAGCTGCATGGAAGCGGCGTCGACATGCAGCTTCTCGGCGTTGATGAACTCGTCGGCAATGTGCATCGCCACGACCTCGCCCAGCACGATCAGCCCGGCCGGTCCCACTTCGATCGACTTCCATAATTTGCATTCGAACGAGGCCGGCGCTTCGGCCACGCGCGGCGGCTTCACTTTCAGGCTCGGCGCCGCGGTCAGGCCGGCCTGCGTCAGCTCGTCGATCTCGGGCGGGAAATCGATCGAGCAGATATTCATCGCCTCGGCGATCGCTTCGCTGACCATGTTGACGACGAACTCGCCGGTGTCGGTGATGTTGCGCGCGGTATCCTTGCGGTTGCCGGCCGCACCCTGCAGCCCCAGCACCAGCAGCGGCGGATCGTCGGCGAGCGCGTTGAAGAAGCTGAACGGCGCCGCGTTGACGACGCCGTCGCGATCGACCGTGGTGGTGAAACCGATCGGTCGCGGCAGCACGGTCGAAACCAGAAGCTTGTAGCGGTCGCGCGTCGACAGCTTGTCGAAGTCGAATTGCATTACATCACGGACGCGGCCCGCGGCGCGCCGAGGCGAAGAAGCTCGCCTGGATCTTGTCGCCCTTGTCGGCGAAGTGTTTCTCGCATTCGACCAGCTCGTGCGGCGACGTCGTTTTCTTGGCCATCCAGTCGGTATAGGCGGTCATGCAGCGCGCTTCGTAGGCGCGTGACTGCGACGCGTCCATCGGCGGTTCCTGCGCCATCCACACGAAGATGCCGACGACGATCACGACCATTGGGAGTGCGATCAAAGCGGTCCGATTCATGGCCGCCAGCATCGCACTCCGGCGCCGACATGACAAAGGGCCGGTCCACCGGACCGGCCCTTCCCCATCGAAAACCCCGTGAAGGGACTTTGTGCCGGAGCTAGTTCTGCTGCTTGCGGCGGCGAACCAGACCCAGACCGAGCAACGCGCTGCCGAGCAGGGCCGCGGTCGCCGGCTCCGGCACGGGCGTGCCCGAGCCGTGGGCGCCGAGCGAACCCGACACCGAGATCGATGTGCCCGTTCCGCCCGCGTCCTGCGCGGTGACGATCACGGTGCCCGGCGTCGTATCGGAACCCGGCGCGTGGAACGAGCCCGTACCTGTCACGGTCACCGTGTTGCCGCCCGGCGTCGAACCATGGGTGACGCCCGTGACCGACGTGAGGTCGACCGTCACGCCGCCACCGAAATCAAGAAAGTTGGCGATCGGCGAGAACGGCGAGAGACTCGTGATGTCGGTGATGGAACCCATCTGGCCGATGGTCAGCAGGCCGGTATAGGTGCCGTTCGTGCCGAACACCTGCGCCGGGGTGGTGAAATCAATCGCGTTGGTCGTGGTCAGATTGGTATTCGCGACGCCCGCGCCGATCGTGAAGCTGCCCTCAATCGGCGCCGCTTGTGCACTTCCGGCGAAGCCGGCGAGCGCAAAAGCTGCGGCGGCGGTGGCCAGCTTCAGCTTGGTTGAAAACATTAGTACCTCCACAAGTTTGACAATTTGTTCATTCGCAAGCGGCGGGCCAACCCAAGCGGCACAACGGCTTTCTGAGTTTCTTACAACCGTATGTTCAGTTCCCCGACAGGTCTGGAAATGCCGGCCGCATGTAAAAAAGGGGCCGGTCGCAAGCGACCGGCCCCGCCCCCGAGCAAATGACCCGAGTTACGCGCGATGCGCGCGTCGCATCAGTCCGAGACCCAGCAGCGCCGCACCAAGAATCGCTGCCGACGCAGGCTCCGGAACGTTCGGACCGCCGCCGCCTTCGCCAGTGATCGCCGACGCAGAGAACGACAGGCTGATATGCGTGCCGGCGAAATCCTGCAGCGTCAGCACGATCACGCCGTTCGTGTCGTCAAAGCCGGTTTCCTGGAAACGACCCGTACCCGAGATGATCAGACTGTCGCCTGCCGCGGCGCTTGCGCGCGTAACCGACGTGATCGACAGCAGGTCGAAATTCAGCGTCGAGCCGGCGAAGGTCAGGAAGTCCTGGACCGACCCGAACGGTGAGAACGTCAGATCCTTGATGGTGCCGGTGGTGAGACCGGCGAAGTCGCCCTGCGGGCCAGGTACGCTCGAGACGACGAACGGGCCAGTGAAATCGATGCTGTTCGTGGTCATCAAATTCTGACCGTCCTGCACGCCGCCGAAGATGGCGAAGCTGCCGCCCAACGGAACGGCCGAGGCCGGCGTCGCCATCGCTCCGGCGACGATCGCCGCTACTGCGACGAAGGCTCCCTTGAGCTTATTCGTGATCATTGCTGTTCCTCCTGATGTACTGGGGACAGCGGAATTGCAACGCGCATGCCAGCAGCGAAAATGCCTTGTTTCCTGCGGTTCGCGCCAAAACCCGACAGTCTTCCGTCGGCAGGCTTTACGGTTTTCGGCCCGGCCTCTGTGTATTGGAACACTGTCCGATGCGCGGCGCTGCAATTGACAGCCGCCCGTCGCAGTTCATTCCATGGCGGATGACTGACTCGCGCCTGCCCGACTCGTTTCGCGGCAACCTTGCCCTGCCGATCATCGGCAGCCCGATGTTCATCTGCTCCTATCCCGACCTGGTGCTGGCGCAGTGCAAGGCGGGGATCGTCGGCACCTTCCCCAGCCTGAATGCGCGACCGGCCGAGGAACTGCCCCGCTGGCTTCAGCGCATCGACTCCGAACTCGCCGCGCACAAAGCGGCCAATCCCGGCGCTCGCGTCGCGCCCTATGGCGTCAATCTGATCGTCCACCGCAGCAATCCGCGGCTCGAGGAAGATCTGCGCATCTGCGCTGCGGCCCGCGTGCCGTTCGTCATCACCTCGGTCGGCGACCCGACGCCGATCGTGAAGGCGGTGCATGCGTATGGCGGCGTCGTCTTTCACGACGTGACCACCGTGCGCCACGCGCAGAAGGCGGTCGCAGCCGGCGTCGACGGGCTCATTCTCGTCTGCGCCGGCGCCGGCGGACATGCCGGCACGCTGTCGCCGTTCGCGCTGCTGCCCGAAGTGCGCAAAATCTTCGACGGAACGCTGGTGCTGGCGGGCGCGATCTCGAGCGGCGACCAGGTCCGCGCGGCGCAGATGCTGGGCGCCGATCTCGTCTATATGGGCACGCGCTTCATCGCCACGCGCGAGGCCAACGCCAACGGGAGCTACAAGGACCTTCTCGTCGAAGGCCACGCCGCCGACATCGTCTACACGCCCTATTTCACCGGCATACCGGGCAACTACCTGCGCCACTCGATCGAAGCGGCGGGGATCGATCCGCGCAAGCTCAACCCGGATGCCAATCTCGATCTGTCGAGCGACGAAAAAACCGCCAAAGCGTGGAAGGAAATCTGGTCGGCCGGCCAAGGCATCGGCTCGATCGACGACGTGCCGAATGTCGCCGATCTCGTGGCGCGCCTGACACGCGAATATGACGGCGCCGCCTTGCCTCAAAAACCGGCATGACGATGGCTGTTGCGATCCGGTGACATCCGGCCATGCGACAGCGCGCGCAGCCCGGAAGCAGGAACCTAATTTCGCAACTGTGAGTTAGGGCCGCGGTGTCGATCGACGGCGACGATCGACGCGCATCGCGGAGGGGTTGTCGATGCCTGCACGTTGGAGTCCCGCACGTTGGGGGTTGCTCGCCGCTCTGTCCGCGGCGCTGCTGATTCCGATCTGGGTGGCGGGCTATGTCCCTACGCTCGACGGGCCGATTCACCTCAACATCGCGGCGATGCTGGCGCGTCCGTCGCTGGCGGCGGCGTCGAACCAGCTTTTTTCGGTCGGGCTGCATCCCGAACCGAATTGGGCGATCTACGCGCTGCTGTGGTTGTTCCTGCGCGTGTTCGACAATGTGTTCCTGGCCGAGAAGCTGGCGCTGTCGCTCTATGCGCTGCTGTTCCTGTTCAGCTTTCACTGGGCCAACCGCATCCTGCATGGCGACCGTGAGTCGCCCGGTTCTGACTTCAGCTGGGCGCGTCTGCTGCTGGCCGTGCCGTTCGTCTACAGCGCGATCTTCTATTACGGCTTCTATAATTTCATTTTCAGCCTGCCGCTCCTGATCCTCGCCACCGCGACCTATCTGCGCTTTCTCAAAGCGCAGGATCTTCGCACCGCCGCGTGGGCCACGCTGGGCGGGCTCGGCGCCTATTTCGGACACGCCACGTCGTTCGGCGTGCTGGGTGTCTTCGTTGCGGTTTCGCTGCTCACCGTCTGGCTGGCGCGCATTCCACTTACCGATTCGGCAGCGCCTTCGCGCAGCCTGTCGCGGCTGGTGCGCCTGACCTGGTGCAGCGCGCTGCCCTATCTCGTGCCGGTCGCGCTGTTCCTGTCGTTCCTCGAGCGCAACAGCGACACGCATCTCGACTATGCCAATTTCTGGACCTTCGGGCAGCGGGTGAAATCGCTGGTGAGCATGAGTTCGATGCAGATCAACGGCGTCGGCGACATGGCGGTGGCGCTGCTGTTCGGCCTGTTGCTGGGGGTCGCGGCAGGTTTGGCCCTGTGGCGCTGGCGCGGCCGTCGCATCGGGCTCGAAGATTGCTACCTCTCTGCCACGGTCGCGATGATCGCGGTCGCGCTGCTGCTGCCGGACACGATGTTCGGTGGCGGCTACACCGCCATTCGCGTGCAGATCTATGTCTATCTGCTGCTGGCGGCGTGGCTGGCGTTGAAACCCGAAGTGGTCACGCAGCCGCTGTTCACCTGGCGTCCTGCGATCGCCGCCTTCGCGTCGTTCTGCCTGGTCGCGATCGCGGTGCATGCGTATGCGATCCGCGGCATGTCGGAACAGATCGGCAACGTGATGGCAGCGACGCACCAGGTCCAGCCCGGCACCACCGTCCTGCCGGTCGTGTTCGACAGCTGGGGCGTCGAGCGCGACGGAAGGCGCAGCTCGCGCGGCGACCAGTTCCTGCTCAACCTCGCGTCGCTGGTCGCGGTCGAGCGCAACGCGGCGCAGCTCCGCCTGTACCAGGCGTCGACCTTGAACTTCCCGGTGCGGTATCGCGACGAGGTCACGCCCTACACCTACCTGCCCTACGTGCTGAACGTGCTGGCCAAAGGCGGCGGCTACACGCGCGAGGAGCTGACCGCGATCCCGCGCCAGATCGACTACTACACCGGCGTCGCGATGGGCCGCGTCGATTACGTGCTGGTGGTGGGGCGCACGCCGGGATCGCAGGATCCCGACTTCCAGCAATTCCGCCGCGATCTCGAAGCGCGCTACGTCGCCGTCAGCCGCACCGACGCACGGCCGGGCGCAATCCTGTATGCGCGTCGTCACGGCGACGGGCCGGACGCACCGACCGGCCTTCACGCCCGCGCCGAGCCATAAGGCCTATGGCTGCGCCGGTGTCGGCGCCGGCAGGGAACGCCCGTCTGCGCGCGCTCACCACCCGACATCAATTGCGAAAGCGCGACACGTCCTCGACGTCGACGAACAGCGCGTTGCCGCGCAGCATCGGTGAGACGCGGCGCTTGACCACGTTCACCGCACTGAGCGGGTTCAGGGCCTGAACGCGCTCGTGACACGACTTGGTTCTCGGACGCCCGGTCCAGGCATCCGACAACCGCCAGCGGACATCGTACCATTCCATGGTTCTGCCGCGTGGCAAGCTTTGCGCCACATGAGACGCAGCGCCGTTTGCGGCGCGCTACAGAACAGGAGTGTCAAATCGACCGACGCATGTCGGCAGACATCTCTGCAAAGGCCGCGGCGGGATCGGCCGCGTGCGCGAAGGCGCCCAGCACTGCGACCGCGCGCGCGCCCGCTTGGAGGCAGGCCTGCGCATTCGACCGTTCGATCCCGCCCAGCGCCACCACCGGCAGCGCAACTTCGTGCGCAGCCTGGCGCAGCGCCTCGAGTCCCAGCGCCGGCCCGTACCCCGGCTTGCTCGTGGTCGGGAAAATCGGGCTGTAGGTGGCGTAGTCGGCACCCTCATCGAGCGCGCGCTGAAGTTCGGCGCGGCTGTGGGCCGAGATACCGACGCGTTTCGCCCCGGCCGCGCGCGCCGCGGCGATCGAGCCGTCGGCGCCGAGATGCACGCCGTCGGCCGCCGACGAAACGCCGCCATGCACGAACAGGATCAAGCCCGGCGCCGCCGCGCGCACGGCGTCGAGCAGCCTGGCTCGCGCGGTCGCGTCCATGGCCTTGGCGCGCAGGCTGAACCAGCGGCAGCCGCCGGCCTGCAGTTGCGCCGCATAGGACGGCATGCGCGCCGCGTCTTCGTCGCTCCGGACATTGCCGATGACGAAGATACGGTCGGGCAACGGCGACGCCTGACTCATCAGCCGCCGATCAGACCGAGCTCGGGGCTCGACGCTTCGGCGTAGGTGCGTTTGGGAATGCGCCCGGCGTGGCGCGCGCCGTGGCCCGCCGCAACCGCGAGTCCCATCGCGCGCGCCATCGCCACGGGGTCGTGGCTGCGCGCCACGGCCGTGTTGAGCAGCACGCCGGCGCAGCCGAGTTCCATCGCCAGCGCCGCATCCGACGCGGTCCCGACGCCGGCGTCGAGAATCACCGGCACGCCGGCGCGCGTGCAGATCCGTTCGATGTTCAGCGGGTTCAGAATGCCGAGCCCGGACCCGATCGGACTGCCCAACGGCATCACCGCGACGCAGCCGAGATCTTCGAGCTTTTGCGCCGTCACCGGATCGTCGCTCGTGTAGGGCAGCACCTTGAATCCGTCGGCGACGAGTTCGCCCGCCGCGCGCAGCATTTCCGGCACGTCGGGATACAGCGTCTCCCGGTCGCCGATGACCTCGAGTTTGATCCAATCCGTATCCAGCGCCTCGCGCGCGAGCTGCGCCGTCAGCACCGCGTCGTGCGCGGTGGCGCAGCCGGCCGTGTTGGGCAGCAGGCGCCACTTGCCCGACACCGCGTCGAGCAGGCTCTCGAGCCCGCCCGCGAGATCGATGCGCCGGATCGACACCGTCACTGCCGCGGCGTTGCCCGCGACCAGCGCGTCGAGCATCACCTGCCGGTTGGGATAGCCGCCGGTGCCGAGCAGCAGCCGCGAGGGCAGCGCGATGCCGTCGATGACGAGACCGTCGCTCATCGCTCATCCACCCGACAAAGGCTGCACGACTTCGACTTCGTCGCCGGCGGCGAGTTCGATCTTGGCCCATTCGCCGCGGCGCACGACCTTGCGGTTGACCGCGATCGCCATGCCGCGCTGGGAAGCGCTGATGCCGGCGCGATCGAGCACCGCGAGCAGGCCCGGTTCGAGAAGGGCAGTGTCTTTGCCGTTGAGCTTGATGATCTTCATGTCATGCAGCCTTCGAGGAGAAACGTGCCAGCGTGAAGCCGGCGAGAAGCGGATCGGCGCGGCCGTTCAGAACCAGCTCGGCGACCAGTTCGGCGGTGGTCGGCGTCAGCAGAATGCCGTTGCGGTGATGGCCCGCCGCGACCACCAGGCCCGGTTCGACTTCGTCGAGGATCGGGGCGTCGTCGCGACTGCCGGGACGATGTCCGACCCAGGTCTCGACGATGGGCGCGTCTTCGATCGTCGGCAGCGCGCGCCACGCGCTTTCGAGCAGGCCCAACAGGCCGCCCGCGGTCATGCGATCGTCGAAACCCGCCTCTTCCACCGTCGCGCCGATCAGCAGGCGCCCGTCGTCGCGCGGCACCAGATAGGCTTTCTGCGTCCACACGACATGGCGCAGCAGTGGCCGCGACACATCCATGCCCAGCGCCAGCATCTGGCCTTTGACTGGACGGATCGGCAGCGACGGCAGCAGCGCGGCGCTCCACGCGCCCGTCGCCAGCACGGTGCGGTCGGCCCGCCGCGGACCGTGCGCCGTCTCCAGCCCGACGACGAGTCCGCCCTCACGCGCCAGCGCATGGATCTCGGTATTTTCTTCGAGCATGCCGCCGGCAGCGAGAAAGGCCGCACGCAGCGCCTGCGTCAGCAGACGATTGTCGACCTGCCCGTCTTCGGCGACGCGCAGCGCCGCGGCCACGCGCGGCGACAACGACGGTTCCAGCTCGCGCGCGGCATCGCCGGTCAGCCATTCGCTGGCGACGCCGAAGCGCGCATGCAGCGCCTTGGCGGCGCGCAGCCGCTCGACCTCGTCGCGAGTCAGCGCGATCGACAAGGTGCCGTCGAGCCGCAGACGAGGATCGATGCCGCTTGCCTGGCGGAGTTCGCGCGCGAAATCGGGCCAATCAGCCTGGGCGCGGCGATTGAGGTGGAACAGCGCGTCTTCGCCGGGCTCGGTCTCGATTCCGGCGGCCAGCATGCCGGCGGCCGCCCAGCTGGCACCGCGCCCCGCCTCGCCGCGCTCGATGACGGTGACGCGCGCACCGCGCTGCGCCAGGCGCCAGCCGACCGCGAGACCGATCGCGCCCGCCCCGGCGATGACGACGGACCCTGCTTGCCCCTTTGGGGATCGATTCTGGACCATGACTCCGAGCTCCCTTCGCCGGCATGATCCGGATCAGGTTCTGCGGGTGTAATCTCAGCCGCCCCCACGTCCCCCGAGCGGATCTCGAGAGGATACGGTCGCGGCACCCCGGCTGTTGGCGCACGATAGAAGCGCCGGGTGGTTCACGTCAAAACCGCTCCTAGGAGACGAGATGGAAACACTGTCGGTCAACGAGCTTCGCCGCTACTCGCGCCAGCTGATGCTTCCCGAAATCGGCCCGGAAGGGCAGGAAAAGCTCAAAAAGGCGCGGGTGCTGGTGATCGGCGGCGGCGGGCTGGGCTCGCCTGCCCTGCTCTATCTGGCCGCGGCCGGGATCGGGACGCTGTGCGTGGTCGACGACGATCTGGTCGACGAGACCAATCTACAGCGCCAGGTGCTGCACGACGCGGCCGGCGTCGGCCTACCCAAGGTCGACAGCGCGGCCGCCAAGCTCACCGCGCTCAATCCGCATATCGCGATCCGCACCATGAAGCGCCGGCTCGAACCCGACGACATCGATCTGGTGCGCGACTGGGACGTCGTGCTCGACGGCAGCGACAATTTCCGCACGCGCTTCGCCGCCAACGACGCATGCGTGGCGGCCCGCACGACGCTCGTTTCCGGCGCCGTGCTCCGGTTTCGCGGACAGATCTCGACCTACAAGCCGCATGCGGGACCGGAACATCCCTGCCTGCGCTGCCTGTTTCCCGAACCGCCCGCACCGGGCGAAGTGCCGACCTGCGCCGAGGGCGGCGTGCTGGGCACGGTTGCGGGCATGATCGGCGTGCTGCAGGCGAGCGAAACGATCAAAGAGATCCTCGGCATCGGCCGCTCGCTATCTGGTCGTTTACTTACTTGGGATGCGCTCAGCGCGACGCTGTCGACGATCGAAGTCTCGCGCGATCCGAGTTGTGCCGTCTGCAGCGAGCGGTAGCGCATGCCGGCGCGTTAACGTTCATGCAAGCTTGACTTTGCCGCACCCGATCCTGGAACTGCCCGCTCAGTAGCAGGGGACCCGGACGAGATGGTTCAGGACAAGGCCGCCTTGCTGCGGTCGTTGCGCATCGACGCGCCGGCCGCGGCACAACGCACGCCGCGCGGCGGCGACAGCCGCCGTGCCTTGATGCTCGGCATCGGCGGCACGCTGCTCGCGGTCGTGCTGCTCGGCGGCGCCTACGCCGTGTTCAGCGGCGGCAACAGCAAACTGGCGGCAACGACCAGCCCCGCGACCACCGCCGTGCCGGCGCCGTCCGTCGCGCCGACACCGATCGAGAACGGCGGTCTGATCGCCTCGGGGTTCGTGGTCGCGCGGCGCAAGGCGACGGTCGCCGCTGAAATATCAGGCAAGGTGATCGAACTGCCGATCGAAGAAGGGATGCGCGTCGAACAGGGCCAGATCCTGGCGCGTCTCGACTCGGTGCTCGCCGACGCCGATCTGGCCACCACCAAAAGCCGCGCCCTGTCCGCCGAAGCGGCGGTGGCGAGCTACCAAGCCGATCTGCGCGACGCCGAGAAGACGCGCGACCGTACCCGCACCTTGCGCGGACAGGGCTTCGCCAGCGAAGCCGACATGATCCGCGCCGATTCACGCTTCGACTCGCTGCGCGGCGCGCTCAACAAGGCGCGGGCCGATCTCGAAACGGCGCGCCGCTCGGTCGAGCGCGATACGCGCTTCGTCGACAAATACACGATCCGCGCGCCCTATGCCGGCATCGTCGTCGATCGTCAGGCGCAGCCGGGCGAAATCATTTCGCCGTCCTCGGCCGGCGGCGGTTTCACGCGAACCGGCATCTGCACCATCGTCGACATGGACTCGATCGAAGTCGAAGTCGACGTCAACGAGGCCTTCATCGGCCGCGTCGTGCCGGATCAGCGCGCCGAGGCCATCCTCGACGCCTATCCGGGCTGGCAGATTCCCGCGTCCGTGATCGCGATCGTGCCCACCGCCAATCGCGAAAAGGCGACCGTCAAGGTTCGCCTTCGTCTTGAACAGAAAGACCCCCGCATTCTTCCTGATATGGCGGTCAAGGTTTCCTTCCGCGACGCGTCGAAGGACGCACAGAAAGAACTGACGAAGGGCAAAGGAGGTTGATGCCATGTCCGACACCTTGATCCGCCTTGCCGGCGTCGAGAAAAGCTTCGTCAAAGGCAAAGAGAAGATCTCGATCTTCGAGCATCTCGACATGACGATCCCGCGCGGCGATTTCGTCGCCATCATGGGACCGTCCGGCTCAGGCAAGACGACCTTGCTCAACCTGCTGGGCGGCATCGACTCGCCAACCGCAGGCGAGATCCAGTTCGCCGGCGAGCGGATCGATTCCCACAGCGAGCGCCAGCTCTCGAAATGGCGCTCGGACCATGTCGGCTTCATTTTCCAGTTCTACAATCTGATGCCGATGCTGAACGCGGCGCAGAATGTCGAGCTGCCGCTGCTGCTGAAGCCGCTCAGCGCCAGCCAGCGCAAGAACAACGTCGCCGCTGCGCTGGAAGTCGTCAGCCTGTCCGACCGCGCCAAGCACTTCCCGCGCGAAATGTCGGGCGGCCAGCAGCAGCGCGTCGCCATCGCGCGCGCGATCGTTTCCGATCCGCAGATGCTGCTGTGCGACGAGCCGACCGGCGATCTCGACCGTACCGTCGCCGACGAGATCCTCGGCGTGCTGCAGCTGCTGAATCGCGAACTGGGCAAGACTATCGTGATGGTCACCCACGATCCCGCCGCCGCGCGCTATGCCAAGCGCACGCTGCATCTCGACAAGGGCAAGTTCGTCGAGCGCGAGGAGCTCGCGGCATGAGCGACTTCAAACTCGTCTGGAAGAACCTGATGCGGCGCAAGCTGCGCACGTTCCTGATGCTGTTCGCGATCCTGATCGCTTTCATGATCTTCGGCGTGCTGGCGGCGCTGGAGCAGGCGTTCGACAGCAACGCCAGTTCGTCGGGCGACCGGTTGATGATCGTCAACAAGATCAACTTCACGCAGCCGTTGCCGATTTCCTACGTCCAACGGGTGCGCGCACTGGAAGGCGTCAAGCAGGTCGCGCACATGAACTGGTTCGGCGGCTACTACCAGGAACCGCGCAACCAAATCACGACCTTCGCGGTCGACCCCGGCAGCTATATCGACGTGTACCAGTCGGAATTCGAGGTACCTGATGCGGGCCGGCGCGTTTTCCTCAGCGAGAAGACGTCGGTGATCGTCGGCAAGACCGCTGCCGACAAGTGGGGCTGGAAGGTGGGCGATCACATTCCGCTGAACAGCAACATCTTCTCGCAGAAGAACGGCGCGCGTGTCTGGGACGTGACCGTCGCCGCCATCGTCACGCCGAAAAAGGAAACGGCGGACGCGAACTTCATCGCGCTGCGCTATGACTATTTCGACGAGACGCGATCGTTCGGCAAAGACCAGATCGGCTGGATGGCGCTGACCACCACCAGCGCGGCCTACAACGACCGGTTGGTCAAGCAGATCGACGAAATGTTCGCCAACTCGCCGTACGAGACCTCGACCGACACCGAGAAAGCCTTCAGCAAGGCGTTCGTGGCCCAGCTCGGCAATATCGCGCTCATGGTCGGCCTGGTGGTCGGCGCCGCCTTCATCACCATTCTGATGATCGTCGGCAACACGATGGCGATGGCGGTGCGCGAACGAACCCGCGAGATCGGCGTGCTCAAGACGCTGGGTTTTCCCGGACCGCGCATCCTGAAAATGGTGCTGGGTGAATCGCTGCTGCTCGCCGTGCTTGGCGGCGTCACCGGGATGCTGATCGCCGCGGCTGCCACCACGGCGCTGCGCGGCGCGGTGGGGAACTTCGTCGGCGGCCTCGCCATCACGCCCGTGATCATGGTGATGGGCGCCGTGATGATGCTGCTGCTGGGGCTGATCACCGGCCTGATGCCGGCAATGAGCGCGATGCGCCTGCCGATCGTGCAAGCCCTGGGACGGAGCTGAGTCGATGAGCCTTGCCAGCCAGGTTTCCGCCGTCGTCTCGATGAACGTCAAAAGCATCGGGCAACGTTTCTGGCCGTCGGTGTCGACCGCGCTCGCAGTGGCGCTGGTCGTCGTCGTGCTGCTGTCCTTCCTCGCTATGGCGAACGGCTTCCAGAAGACGATGCGCGGCGCCGGACGCGACGACATTGCCATCGTGCTGCGCGCCGGCTCGCAGGCCGAGCTGAATTCCGGCCTGACGCGCGACCAGGTGCGCCTGATCGGCGAAGGCCCGGGCGTGGTGCGCGACGCCAATGGCGACGCGGTCATTTCGTCCGAGCTCTATCTCATCGTCGATGGCGTCAAGCGCGACACCGGCACCAAGGCGAACCTGCCGCTGCGCGGCATCGGTGCCGCCGGCGCGGGCCTGCGCGACGGGTTGAAGATCGTCGAAGGCCGCATGTTCGCGAGCGGCGCCAACGAGCTTCTCGTCGGCCGCGCGCTGCAGCGCGAGTTCCGGGGCTTCGATGTCGGCAGCACGGTCCGTTTCGGCAAGACGCAATGGACCGTGGTGGGCGCTTTCGAAACCGGCGGCACCGTGTTCGAGTCCGAATTCTGGGCCGACCTGCCGGTGGTGCAGAGCCTGTTCAATCGCGGTGCAGCGGTGCAGACGGTGCGCGCCAAGATGACTTCACCCGAAGCGGTGGCGCAGCTGAAGGCCTATTCCGACAATGATCCACGTCTGAAGCTCGACGTGGTCAGCGAGAATGCCTATTTCGCCGACCAGGCGTCGGGCACCACCAACCTGATCGCCAAGCTGGGCTGGCCGCTCGCCATCGCGATGGCGTTCGGTGCGATCGCGGGTGCGCTCAACACGATGTACAGCTCGGTGGCATCGCGCACGCGCGAGATCGCGACGTTGCGCGCGATCGGCTATGGCGGCTTCCCCGCCTTCGTCGGCACGCTGGTCGAATCGCTGGTGCTGGCTGCGATCGGCGGCGTCATCGGCGCCGCGGCCGCCTTTCTCTTCTTCGACGGGCTGTCGGCTGCGACGCTGGGTGCCAGCTTCACCCAGGTCGTGTTCCAGTTCGCGCTGACGCCGGCGCTGATGTTGAACGGATTGATCCTCGGCATGGTGATCGGATTGATCGGCGGCCTGCTGCCGGCGATGCGCGCGGCGCGGATTCCGATCGTTGCAGGTCTGGCGGAGCGCTAGAGAGGCGCGCGCTAGACGCCGTAGTCCAAGCGGACCCGGTTCGCACGGGCGCGCAGCGGCCAGGATGACGTAATCGAACTGTCCGAGCGGGCCTGCTCACTGTCGATCGTGCCGATCCAGTCGCGCATCATCGCCAGCACCTGAAGCTGCCCGCGCAACGGCGTGAAGAGATGGTCGACTCCCGGAACCAGGATCGGCCGCAGATTGGGATCGGCACGCCGCCGCATCGGCAACGACCTCGCCAGCAAGGCCAACTCGACCAGACCGGGATCGCCCGCCGCGTAGAGCTGCAACATCCGCACCCCGCGAGACAGCAGCGCGTCGAAGCCGCGGGCAAGCGCGCGAATCTCGCTGCGTTCGCTCCGGCCCATGCCGAACGGGCGCAGCGGACGTGCCGCCAGAACCCGCAGCAGCGGTCGCAGATCGACATCGCCGCGCAGCAGCCGCAACCAGCTTTCTTTGCTGTGGAGCGACACGCGCAACAAATAGTTCTTCTCGACGCGCTCCTGCACCAGCGAGCCAACCGCCGCCGAGCCGGTCGAGAAATAGCCCTGCGGGTTGAGCAGCGCCAATCCCACGATGCGCTCGTCCGCCAGCGCAACGCGCGCGGCGGTCACCGCGCCCGAACAGATTCCGCCGGCGACGAAACGGTGCAAGTCGCGCGTGCGGGTCAGGAAATCCATCGCCTGCTGGGTCTGCAGCACGGCGCTCTGCTCGAAGGAGAGGCCGTCCTGACGTAGCTCGCTGTCGCCGACCCCGGCGAAATCGAACCGCAGCACGAGATGTCCTTCGGCGGCGAGGCTGCGCGCCATCTGAACGTAAAGCCGGCTGGGCCCGACATCGTGCAAGATCCCGGCATTGAGCAGCAGCACCCCCAGGCCGCAGCGCGCAGCTGCGGGCTGTACCGGTTCGGTCAGGATCCCGACCAAGCTCGGCTCCTCACCGATGCGCACGAGGCGCTCGCAGGTCAGTACAGCCTGTCCACCCATGTCGTGATCTCCCGGATGGCCCTGCCCGGCAGGAAAACGTGATGTGGATCCTTGCGCCACGCCTCGGCATCCGAGTCGTGCACGTAGGCGAAGCTGCTGCTCGGCGCGGCGATGATCCGGCGCGAGGCGCCGTCCGACGCATCTTCGGCGCCATCGAGCAACAGCACGTTCCGAGCCTGGACCGCGCGCGCCAGGTGCTGCGGTTCGATTTCGGTCAGCTCGCGCAGCAAGCGCCCGTTCATGGCGAAGCCGAGGATCTCGATCATGTCGCCGTCGCCCGTCGCGGCGGCAGCGAGCCCGAGCTTGCGCAGGAAGGCGGCCTGGGTGGCGCGCAGCTGTGTCACGTAGCTGCCGCCCGACAGAACCGATTCCCACAGCAGGATCGAGTCGATCGCCGGATCGGCGTCCGCGGCGAGCG
>JAQGIE010000201.1 GCA_028291365.1 Rhodospirillales bacterium | reverse complement strand
TTCCGCGCCCGCCTGGGCAAGGTCGATCTGAGCGGCGCTGATCTCACCGGCGCCCGCTTGCGTGAAGCGAGCCTGATAGGTGCCGATCTCCGCGGCGCCAAGCTCACCGGCGCCGACCTGTCGGGCGCCGACCTGACCGGCGCCAATCTCGACGGCACCGACCTCGAGGGCGCGCTGCTCACCGGCGCCAAGGGCCTTACCCGCCACTAGGGCTGTTCCCCGCGAAGGCGGGATCCAGTCCTGTGTTGACGGGTGTTGCGTCGTGGCTCCCCTGCCATATAACGGCGCATGGAGCACCGCTCTTCCCCCACCCAAGACGACTTTGCCCCGGACCCCCGCCTTCGCGGAGGAAAGTTCTTCCGGAAAATGCACGGTCTGGGAAACGACTTCGTCGTCCTCGATGGGCGTCGCGAGCCGCTTTCGCTCGACTCCTCGACCATCCGCAGCCTCGGCGATCGCCATACCGGCATCGGCTTCGACCAGCTCGCGCTGCTCGAACATCCGCGCGACGGCGGTCATGTCCGCGTCCGGTTCTACAATCAGGACGGTGGAGAAGTGGCGACCTGCGGCAATGCGAGCCGCTGCGTCGGCCGTCTGCTGCTCGACGAGACCGGCGAACGCGCCGTGACGCTTGAAACCGGCGGCGGCCCCGTCGTTGCGACCGACGCGGGCGAGGGGCTGGTCACGATCGACATGGGCCGCCCGCGTTTCGGCTGGCGCGAGATTCCGCTGGCGCGCGACGTCGACACGCGCGCATTGCCGCTCGGCGTTCGCGGGCTGCCGCCCGCGTTCGGCGTTTCGATCGGCAATCCGCATGCGGTCTTCATCGTCGACGACGCCGGCCGGATCGACGTGGCGCATCTCGGCGCGCAGCTCGAACACGACCCGCTCTTTCCCGAACGCGCCAACATCGAATTCGCCCAGATCCTGAGCAAGGACCGCGTGCGCATGCGCGTGTGGGAGCGCGGCGCCGGCATCACGCTGGCCTGCGGCAGCGGTGCCTGCGCGACCTTGATCGCGACCGCGTCGCGCGGCCTGACCGGACGGCGGGCCGCCATCGTGCTCGACGGCGGCGAGTTGACCATCGAATGGACCGCGCAGGATCGCGTGCTGCTGACCGGACCGGTCGCGACCGCCTTCACCGGCATCGTCGAACTGCCCGACGCCGCCGCGGCGCGCGCGGCATGAGGAAGCTCGACATTCTCACCTTCGGCTGCCGGCTCAATGCCTACGAGTCCGAGGTGATGCGCGCTCACGCCGTCGCTGCGGGGCTCGACGACGCGATCATCATCAATACCTGCGCCGTCACCGCCGAAGCCGAACGCCAGGCGCGCCAGGCCGTGCGCAAGGCGCGGCGTGAACGTCCCGGCGCGCGCATCGTCGTCACCGGCTGCGCGGCGCAGATCGATCCCGCGCGCTGGGCCGCGATGCCCGAAGTCGATCGCGTGCTCGGCAACGACGCCAAGCTGAAAGCCGAAACCTGGAAAGATGAGCCGGGCGCCGCGCGCGTCGCGGTCAACGACATCCAGGCGGTGCGCGAACAGGCGGGCCATCTCGTCGCCGGCTTCGACGGTCGCGCGCGCGCCTTCGTGCAGGTGCAGAATGGCTGCGACCATCGCTGCACCTTCTGCATCATTCCCTATGGCCGCGGTCCGTCGCGCTCGGTCGCGATCGGTGAAGTCGTGGCGCAGGCGCGCGCGCTGGTCGCGGCCGGTTTTCGCGAGCTGGTCCTGACCGGCGTCGACATCACCTCCTATGGCGCCGACCTGCCGGGCCAGCCCAAACTCGGCCAGCTCGTACGCCGCTTGCTGCGCACCGTGCCCGAACTCGACCGGCTGCGCCTGTCCTCGATCGATCCGGTCGAGATCGATGACGAGCTGTGGATCGCCTTCGCCGAAGAAGGGCGGCTGATGCCGCATCTGCATCTCTCGATCCAGGCCGGCGACGACATGGTGCTGAAGCGCATGAAGCGCCGGCATCTGCGCGACGACGTGCTGAAGGTGGTCGAGCGGGCGCGGAGTCTGCGCAGCGACGCGGCGTTCGGCGCCGACCTGATCGCGGGCTTTCCGACCGAAGACGATGCGATGTTCGCCAATACGCTGGCACTGGTCGGCGAAGCGGACCTGGTTCACCTGCACGTGTTTCCATATTCGGCGCGGAGCGGCACGCCGGCGGCCCGCATGCCGCAGCTGCCGGTCGTGGTCCGTCGCGAACGTGCAGCCCAGCTTCGCGCAGCAGGTGAGGCTCGTCTTGCGGCGTTCCTGGCGTCGCGCGTCGGTATGGCCGAGCGTGTGCTGGTCGAAACCGACGACGGCCGCGGCCACAGCGAGCAATTCGCGCCCGCGCTGGTGCCGGGCGCGACGCCGGGCATGATCGTCGAAGCTCGATGCGAGCGCGTCGACGACGGTCGATTGGTTTTGGATAAGGTCGTACGAGCGGAAGCAGCATGAGTTTCACGACAGAGAACACCGGGAACACAGAGGCATTGGAGCGCGTCGTGGGACGCGCTCTTTTCTCAAGTGGATCTCCTGACGCGCGCTTTGCACGCGTCGCTCCTGCGTCGGCTTCCCTCTGTGGTCTCTGTGTTCTCTGTGGTGAAAACGCATGAAAAGCTGGTTTCGCTTCGGACGCGGCAAAGAAGAGCCGTCGCAGCCATCTCCCGTGCAACAGGTTGACGTCGCGATCGTCGAAGCACCTGCCGTCGAGGCGCCGCCGGCCGAAGAACCGCGCGGCGGTTTTCTCGCCAAGCTGCGCCAAGGCCTGTCGCGTTCGACCGATCGCCTGTCCGACGGTCTTGCCGATATTTTCGTGCGGCGGCAGCTCGACGAGGCGACGCTCGACGAGCTCGAGGAGTTGCTCATCGCCGCCGATCTCGGGCCCGTCACCGCGGCCAAGCTGCGCCAGCAATTCGACCAGCGCCGCTTTGGTGAAGTCACGCTGACCCAGGTCAAGGAAACGCTGGCCGAAGACGTCGCCGCGATCCTGACGAAGGTCGAACGGCCGCTCGCCATCGATCCCGCGATCAAGCCGTACGTCGTGCTGGTGGTTGGCGTGAACGGCACCGGCAAGACGACCACGATCGGCAAGCTCACCGCCGAGCTGACGCGCGCGGGCAAGCGCGTGATGCTCGCCGCCGGCGACACGTTCCGCGCCGCTGCGGTCGAACAGCTGCGCATCTGGGGCGAGCGCTCGAACGTGCCGGTGGTCACCGGACCCCAAGGCAGCGACGCCGCCGCGCTGTCGTTCCAGGCACTCGAACAGGCCAAGCGCGACGGCGTCGACGTGCTGCTGATCGACACGGCCGGCCGGCTGCACAACAAGGCCAATCTGATGGCGGAGCTGCAGAAGATCGTGCGCGTGCTGAAGAAGCTCGACGCGACCGCGCCGCATGCGACGGTGCTGACCTTGGATGCGACGACGGGACAGAACGCGCTGGCGCAGGTCGAAACGTTCTGCGCAATGACCGACGTCACCGGGCTCGTAGTGACCAAACTCGACGGAACCGCCAAGGGCGGCGTGCTGGTGGCGCTGGCCGACATGTTCGGCTTGCCGGTGCACGGCATCGGCGTCGGCGAAGGAATCGACGATCTGCAGCCGTTTGATGCGCGCGAATTCGCGCGCTCTCTCACGGGAGCTGTCTAACAAAAGCAACAAAGGAAAAACACGATGCACGGAACCAAGGAAGCTCGAACGCCGCAACTCTATACCAGCGCCGAGGAGGCGCTTGCTGCGGTCACCGCCATCTATGACGACTCGATCGAGACGTTGCGGCGCGGCTTCACCCGTTTCGTGCGCGGTGAAGTCATCAAAGAGCGGCAGCGCGCTTTCTATCCCTATGTGCAGATCACCACGACCAGCGTCGCGCCGATCGACTCGCGCCTCGCCTATGGCTTCCTGCCGGCGCCCGGCACCTATCGCGCGACGCTGACGCGGCCCGATCTGTTCGCGCAGTATTTTCTCGAACAGTTCGGGCTGCTGCTCGAAAATCACGGCCAGCCGCTCGAAGTCGGCGTTTCCAACCGGCCGATCCCGATCCATTTCGCGCTCGGCGAAAATCTGCATCTCGAAGGCAATCTCGACCAGAGCCGCATTCGTTCGCTGGGCGACGCGTTCGATCTGCCCGACCTTGCGGGCTTGGACGACTCGGTTGCCAACGGCGCCTATCTGGTGCCGTCGGAACAGCGCCAGCCGCTGGCGATGTTCACCGCCGCGCGCGTCGACCTGTCGTTGCAGCGCCTTAAGCACTACACGGGCACCGGTCCCGAGCACGTGCAGAACTTCGTGATCTTCACCAACTACCAGTTTTACGTCGACGAGTTCGTCCGGCTGGGGCTGGAGATGATGCAGCGCACCGACGACCCCGCGCTCGCGGCCACCCGCAACACCTACACCGCCTTCGTCGAGCCCGGCGCCTGGGTGACGCCCAACGCCAATCTCGGTGACGAAGAGCCGGGCGGCGCGCGTCCGCCGCGTCTGCCGCAAATGCCCGCCTATCATCTGAAGCGCGCTGACGGCAGCGGCATCACGATGGTCAATATCGGCGTCGGCCCGTCGAACGCGAAGACCATCACCGACCATCTCGCCGTGACCCGCCCGCATGCGTGGCTGATGCTCGGTCACTGCGCCGGCCTGCGCGACACGCAGCAGCTTGGCGACTACGTGCTGGCGCACGGTTATGTGCGCGAGGACCATGTGCTCGACGCCCACATTCCGACCTGGGTGCCGCTGCCGGCGCTGGCCGAAGTGCAGCAGGCGCTCGAAGGCGCGGTCGAAGACATCGCCGGTCTGTCGGGCTACGAGCTGAAAGCGCTGATGCGCACCGGCACCATCGTCACCACCGACGACCGCAATTGGGAATTGCGCGAGCAATGGGAGCTGATCCAGCGCTTCAATCTCAGCCGCGCCATCGCGCTCGACATGGAATCGGCGACGATCGCGGCGAACGGTTTCCGTTTCCGCGTGCCGTACGGAACCTTGCTATGCGTGTCGGACAAGCCGCTGCACGGCCATCTCAAACTGCCGGGTATGGCCGACCGTTTTTATCGCGAACGCGTCGACCAGCATTTGAAGATCGGCCTGCGCGCCATGGATTTGCTGCGCGAGAATGGTCTCGAACGTCTGCACAGCCGCAAGCTGCGAAGCTTCGCGGAAACAGCTTTCCGCTAGGCCAAAGAGTCAGTCGACCGCGGCGGCGTGGATGGTGCGCCAGCCGTTCAATGGTCCGTCCTTACTGTCGGGCGGAAACCACATGCCGCCAAATAGCTGGGTG
>JAQGIE010000190.1 GCA_028291365.1 Rhodospirillales bacterium | reverse complement strand
CGATCGGCAAGACGCTGGTGGCGATGGGCGCGCTCGACGCCGACGCCGTCTCGATGCCGGCGATCCGCACCTGGCTGGCGGCGCATCCGGCGCGCGTCCGGAAAGCCCGCTGCGCGCGATCTGCGCCCGGTCGTCATACGGGATCAGCTTGCCGTCCTGTACGCGCCCGGAAATGCGCTGTCCCGCCAGCGTGTCGCGAAACTGGCCGAGATCGACCGTGATCAGGTCGGCGGGCTTGCCATAGATCGGGGTCGTGGCGCGCTCGGTCTTGTCCGGCGCGCCAGCGATCTCGGGCTCGTAATAGCCGGTGAAGAGCCCGTCGCTCTTGCCGTCCGCTTCCAGCCGCAGCGCTTCGAAATTGCGCAGCAGCGCCGAACGAAAATCGCTGTCACGTTTGATGTCGGCGCACGCAGCGCGCCACGCACCGACGGTAGCGGCAACGCCGTTCGGACCGACCGCCGCCTTCACGTCACCGCGATCGAAGCGCGCGCAGCTTGCCAGCACGGCGTCGCGCGCCTCGCCGATGCGGTCCTCGTTCCAGCCCGGCAATTGATCGAGCGCGACGCTGGGCGGCGGCGCATGCCGCGCGCACGACGCCAGTGCGAAGCCGGCGAGAAGAACGAGAGAGCGGAAGCAGCTTGCGCGCAAAGCGCGCTTAAGCGGGCTGGTCGGTGGCGACGAGCTGCCAGTTCGGGTCCTTCGAGCGCGGATCGCGCGCGAAGGTCCACAGATCGACGATCTCGATCGGTTGCGTCGCGTCGCCTTCGATCACCGCGCCCGAGGCATCGCGCAGGGCGTGGATCTGGTGCGTCGCGAAGCGGATCTCGACCTGCGTCTGACCGTTTTCGACGCGCGCGTCTTCGAGATCGGCTTCGACCGGGCCGCGAATTTCGGTGAGCAGCGAATGACCGCTTTTGGTGCGCCCCTCGATCGCGCCGGCGAAATCGGCATAGAGGCCCGGCGCCAGCAGCGTCTTCAAGGTCGCGAGGTCGCCGGCGGCGAAGGCCTGCACGATCATCTGAAAGGCGGTCTTGGCGCCGGCGACGAAATGCTTCTCGTCGAAGCTGGGATCGGCGGCGCGAAGGAGTTGTACACGCGCTTCCAGGGAAAGCGGCTGGTCGGGCGGGGTGGCGGCAACCGGACCGAGCTTGGTCGGCGCGACCACCGGTGCACGGTCGACATAGGCTGGGTCGGGCTGGGCGAACGGGTTCGGGCGCGGGCGCTCTTCACCGGTCCGGCGTCCCAGCACGGCGCGCAGGCGCAGCACCAGAAACACCGCGATGGCGGCGAAAATGACCAGATCCAGGAGATTGTTCGAGCCCATCGCCCCTCATGTCCGCGAACCATCATGCTTGGACGGGCGCCGGACAGTCCCCATCTCACACAATTCAGGACGCACAGTCTGTGCGCCTATCGATCCCCAGATAGGCCCGGCCTCTCTGCAAGACAAGTTTCTGCAAACAATGATGAGCCTTTGGGCAATGAATCCTTTGGTCCTGCTGCTGCTCTGGCCGCTGCTCGAACTGGTGGTGCTGATCTTCGTGGGTGACGCGATCGGCGCGCTGCCGACCTTGGGTCTGCTGCTGCTCGGCGCATTGGTCGGGATGGCGCTGCTGCGCGGACGCGGCCTCGCGCGCGTCGCCACGGCGCTCGCCGAAGGCCCCTCGCGCGCGGCGTTCGGCCGCGCAACGGGCGGTTTCGCCGACATCGCTGCCGGCCTGTTGTTCCTGGTGCCGGGCTTCCTCAGCGATCTCGCCGCGGTGGCACTGTTGCTGCCGCCGGTCCAGCGGCGGCTGGCCCGGGCGCTGACGCCGCGCAACGTCGCGCCCGATATCGTCGAAGGCACCTATGTGCGGGTCGACGACGGTTGGCGCGACCGGCCGGCCGTGCTAGCTCCCGCCGCTCCCGAAGACCGAAAGAATCCCGAGCCATGACCGACACCGCCGCCGCCGCGACGAACGACGCGCCGAACTACGCGATCACCATCAACGCGCAGTATGTGAAGGATCTGTCGTTCGAGAATCCCAACTTCCTGGCCGCCATGCAGCCCAAGCAGCAGGCGCCGGAAGTGCAGATCAATCTCGGCGTGCGGGCCAATTCGGTCGGCCAGGATTCGTATGAAGTGATCCTCGACGTGCGCGCGCAGGCGGGCCGTGAGGACAAGATCGATTTCCTGATCGAGCTTGCCTATGCCGGCGTCTTCACGCTGACCGGCATTCCGGCCGAACATCTCGAGCCGGTGCTGTTCATCGAAGGGCCGCGCCTGTTGTTCCCGTTCGCGCGCGCCATCGTCGCCGACGTGACCCGCGACGGCGGCTTCCCGCCCTTGATGCTCAACCCGATCGACTTCATCGATCTCTATCGCCGTCGTCAGGCCGAGATGGCCCAGAACGCCGACGCGGCCACCTCGACCGTCAACTGATGAAGCCGGCGACGGCGGAAACCGTCGCCTCGATCCAGCAATGGGCGCCTGACGCCTTCGGTCCCGGCGCCGCTGCGCGGCTAGAGTCTACGTCAGCCAGACCGGATCCTTCAGCGTCGCCAGCAGTGCAGCGTGCGCTACCAGCTCTTCCGCGCTGGGCGCGTGCGGACGCGGCGGACGCGCGACGAACGTGATCGTCGTCGCCTTAGCCTGCGCCGCGCGTTCGGCGGCGAGCACCAGGGTCGGCTGCCGGCCGCCCATCATCTCGAGATAGCATTCGGCCAGCAGCTGCGCGTCGAGCAGCGCGCCGTGCAGCGTGCGCGCGGAATTGTCGATCGCGAAACGGCGGCACAGCGCGTCGAGGCTGGCGGGAGATCCCGGATATTTGCGCCGCGCCAGCTTGACCGTGCAGGTGGCGCGCGTCGACGGCAGCGGGGGAAATCCCAGGCGCACGAACTCGGCGTTCAAAAACCCGACGTCGAAATCGGCATTGTGGATGATCAGACGCGCGTCGCCGAGGAAGCTCAGCAATTCGTCGATGACCTCGCCAAAGCGCGGCTCGTTGGCGAGCCGTTCGTTGGTGATGCCGTGCACCGCCGTCGCTTCGGCTTCGATCGCCATGTCGGGATTGAGGTATTTGTGAAACGTGCCGCCGGTCGGCACGTGATTGATCAGTTCGATGGCGCCGATCTCGATGATGCGGTGACCCGCCAACGGATCGAGTCCGGTTGTTTCGGTGTCCAGAACGATTTCCCGGCTTCCTGACATTTCGCTTTCATTCTCCAGACTGCGCGCAATCCAGCCATACGCACGGTGCCGCACGACATTCATGCCCCATTAACAACATATCGCCCCACGCTGCAGCTGCACAAAGCTGGCATGCGGCTGACAAAGCACCGCAAACGCCGGCTGGCAGGGACCCAGGGGGATGAGGGATGTCAGAGCGGCACGTGCCCGATCAATGGCTGCATATGTTCGAGACGGCAATGCGGACGGCGCCCGACGCCGTGCTCATCACCGACAACGTTCTCGACGACTCGGGCGCCAAGATCCTGTTCGTCAACGACGCCTTTCTCAGAATGTCCGGCTATGCGCGGAGCGATCTGCTCGGCCGACCGTCGAGCATGCTTCGGGGTGCGCGCACCGACCGGGAAGCGACGGCTCGTGTCAGCAGCGCCCTCGCGTCCGGCAAGCCGGTGCAGGAGGATCTGCTCCACTACAAGAAGGACGGTAAGTCTTTCTGGGCTGGCTACAGTTTTTCGCTGCTGCGCGACGCGGCCGGCCATGAAGCGTATTTCCTGTGCGTCGGGCGCGACATCACACAGCGCAAGCGGGCCGAGAACGAGAAGAAGGCGGCAGAAGAATTGCTGAGCGCCGTCTTTGCGGGCGTCGATGTGGGCGTGCTGGTGCAGGATGAGGCCGGCGTCGTCGTCCTGGCGAATCCTGCGGTGTCTCGCCTGGTGCGGCTGCGCATCAGCGATCTGATCGGACGTTCGCTCGACGAATTTCTCGACCGCAAGGCGCCGGACGTCGTGACCACTCCGCCGCCTGCGCTCGCCGCGCACGGCACCTCGCAACGGCAAATCCACTGGCACAATCCCAACGGCGAGAATTTCGAGCTCCAGCTACGCTCGACGAACATGCGTCTTGCCGACGGGCGCCGGTTGCGCGTGCTGACGTTGCAGGATCTCGGCACCGCAGCCTCGCGGGACGAACGCGCCGAATTCCAGCGCGCGATTCAACAGCGACCGGGTGGCGCCTATCCGGCGACCTTGATCGCAGGACATGTGCGGCTGGTCGGTCTGGGCGAAGTCCGCTCCGCCTTTGGCGACGAGTGGCCACAGATGGCCGGGCGTTCGCACGAGATCGCGGCGCAGATCATCCGCGAACATCTGACCGCGGGCGACGTCTACGCGCCGGCGCAGGACGACAGCTACGTACTGTGCTTTGCGGTGTTGAACGAGCTTGAGGCAGCGAGGCAGGCCAATTTAATCGCCCAGGAAATTCGTCTCACCTTGCTCCGCGAGTTCGGTGACACCGCCATCACCAAAATCACAGCCCATGCCGCCAAGGTCGAACTGAACGAGCAGGAGACCGATGACGGGGGTCAGGCGCTGGTCGATCTGGTCAGCGCAAAACTGACCAAGGCGCGTCAGATCCTCGAGGGGCAGGCCCGTACCGCGATTCGGCAGGCGATGCAGGACGAGGTCGCCGAATTCCACCGCGTCGTCACCGCCGGCCAGCAGCAGTCGCAGCTGTGGCTGGTGCAGCTGCCGGGACGCGTGCAGTCCCTGGTCGACCGATCGCGGCACATGCTGCCGAGCCAGCCCGAAGTCACGTTGGAGGTCGACGCCTATTTGTTGGGAAAGGCTGCCGAGCTCCTCTTTGCCGACTGCAATGAAGGCGGCGCTCCGTTCCTGATCGTGCCCGTCGATTGGCGTTCGCTGTCGCAGCGGCGTGAGGCGGGGCTTTATCTCGGGCTGTGCCGCGAACTTGCCGAACCGGTGCGGCGGCGGATCTTTTTCGAAATCACCGGCCTTCCGAACGAAATCGGTCAGACGCGCATGGGCGAAACAATCGGCCGTTTGCGTCAGTTCGGCCGCGGCGTTGCGATCGAGATCGCCGGCGTCGACAAGAATCACATGGCTCTGTCCGAGTATCGCGTCGATTTCCTGACGCTCGACGAGCGCGCCATCCACCTCGACCGTGACGTCGATCGGATCCAGCTCGCGCGGCTGCAAAAAGGTCTGCGCCTGTGGAAGTCGCGGCTGCTGGTGAAGAACGTACAGCACGGCGCCGCATGCAAGCAGCTCGCGGCGGCGGGGATCGAGCTGATGACCGGCGCACCGTTCGTGGGCCGACCGATCGATGAGTCGGCCGTGAAATACGACGGCACGCAGACGCCGGCCGCAACCGAAGTACCGTTGAGTACCGTCGGCTAAAGTTTTCGCCGCGGCAGAAACGGCCGCGGCGGCCAGCTCCGGGCCGGACGTTTCGCCGCCGCTCGCAACGCCCTCGACAGGAGCCGCAGCGTTTTGCCGCGCGGCTGGCCTGTCGGCAGCACCGCATCGGCATGACGGCGGCGCGTCTGGTCGGATGTCTGGCGCGCGCGAATCCCGTCGAGCTTTTCCGCATTCATGCCGGCGCGGCGCAGCGCGCGCTGCAGCTGCAGAAAGCGCGGTGCGCTGGTCACGAGAATGAAATCGACGTCGCGCCACAGCCCGCCTTCGAACAGCAGCGGCACGTCGAGCACGACGAGCTTGGCGCGCCGCCGCGCCGCCTGCAGCAGAAAGCGTTTGGTGTCCTGGCGCACCAGCGGATGCACGATGGCTTCGAGCCGCGCCAGCGCGGCACGATCGTTGAAGACAAGCGCCCCGAGCGCGGCGCGATCGACGGCGCGATCGACCACGATGCCGGGGAATGCCTGCTCGATCGCGGGCACGGCGCGACCGCCAACGCCCAGCAGCCGGTGCACCGACGCATCGGAATCGTGGACCGCGATGCCGAGCCGGCGCAGCGCCTTGGTCGCGGTCGATTTGCCGCTGGCGATGCCGCCGGTCAGCCCCACGATTCGCATGTCAGTCGAGCACCGCGCGGCGCAGCGCCTCGTCGACCACCGGCGCCACGCCGTACCATGCCTCGAAGGCGGGCACCGCCTGGTGCAGCAGCATGCCGAGCCCGTCGATCGCGAGGTTGCCGCGCGCACGCGCCGCCGCGAGCAGCGGCGTCTCGAGCGGGGCATAGACGAGATCGGCGACCGCCGCCTCGGCCGGCAGCGAGTTCAGATCGACGTCGAGCGGGTCGTGCCCGGTCATGCCGAGGCTGGTCGCATTGACCAGCAGCGACGTGCCGGAAAAGTCCCATTTTCCCCAGGGCACCACTTCAATGTCGCCGAGCTTCGCCGCCAGCGCTTCGGCACGTGCCTCGGTGCGGTTGGCGACGCGCACTCGGCAGCCGGCGCGCTGCAACGCGTCGATCACCGACAGCGAGGCGCCGCCGGCACCGAGCACCGTCGCGACGCCGCCGCGCCAGCGCGGCGCGCCGGCGCGCACATTGGCGACGAACCCGTCGCCGTCGGTCGAACGTCCCTCAATGCGCCCGTCGCGGAATACCAGCAGGTTGCAGCTGCCGGTGCGCTGCACCGTCGGGTGCACCTGGTCGAGCAGCGACGCGACGCGCTCCTTGTGTGGAATCGTGACGTTGAGCCCGGCCCAGCCGTGATCGGCCAGCCGTTTGACCTCGTCCGCCAGCGCATCAGGCGGAATTGCGATCGCTTCGTACGAACCGTCGATGCCATAGCGCTGCAGCCAGTGACCATGCAGACGCGGCGAGCGCGAATGCGAGATCGGCCAGCCGATGACGCCGGCGCGAATGGTCACGCGGCGAGCGCGCCGCGGGCGCGCAGAAAATCGAGCAGCGGCAGCAGCGGCAGGCCGAGAATGGTGAAGAAGTCGCCCTCGATGCGATGAAAGAGCTGCACGCCGCGGCCTTCGAGCTGGTAGCCGCCGACCGAGGTGAACGCCGCTTCGCCGACCGTATCGAGATACTCGTCGAGAAAGGCGTCGCTGAAATTGCGCATCGTCAGCCGCGCCGCTTCGGTCGTATGCCAAAGACGTTGCCCGTCGACCGCAACAACGGCGGCGCTGATCAAACGATGCGTGCGGCCGCGCAGCCGCAGGAGCTGTTCGCGCGCGGCCGCACGATCAGGTGATTTGTCGAACCAGTCGCCGTCGCATTCGAGCATCTGGTCGGCGCCGATCACCAGCGCGCCGGGACGGCGCAACGAGATTCGCAGCGCCTTCAATTCGGCCAACGCTTCGGCAGCGCGCTCGACCGGCACCTGTTCGGCTTTGAGCGACAGTTTGATTTCGTCTTCGTCGACGCGCGCCGGATCGATTTCGACGTGCAGCCCGGCCGATTCCAGCATCCGTTTGCGCGTCGCGCTCGCTGAAGCGAGCACGATCTCCTGCGTGCTCATGCCGACGGCAACGGGTGCGTTTCCGCCTGGGCCGTGCGGCGGGCGAGAATCTTGATGATCTCGGCGGCGGTTTCTTCGATCGAACGGCGTGTCACGTCGATCACCGGCCAGCCCTGCTTGGCGTAGAAGCGCCGCGCTTCGTTGACTTCGTTGCGCACCGCTTCGGGATCCACATAGGACGTGATCTCGGGCTGATTGAGCAGGCGCAGACGGTTGCGGCGGATCTGCACCAGCCGTTCGGGGTCTTCAGTCAGTCCCACCACCAGCGGCCGCGTCGCGCGCACCAGCTCGTCGGGCAGCGGCTGGCCCGGCACGTAGGGCACGTTGGCCGCCTTGATGCCGCGATTGGCGAGATAGATCGAGGTCGGCGTCTTCGAGGTGCGCGACACGCCGACCAGAATCACGTCGGCCTGGTCGAGCTTCCACACCGACTGGCCGTCATCGTTGGAGAGCGCGAAATCCATCGCCTCCATGCGGCTGAAATACTGCTCGTTCAGCATGTGCTGCCGGCCCGGCTGGGCACGCGATTCCAAGCCCAGATATTGGCCCAGCGCACCCAGGGTCGGGTCGAGGATCGGCACGCACGGCACTTGCAGCGCGCGGCATGCCGTTTCCAGCGTAACGCGCAGCTCGGGATCGACCAGCGTATAGAGGACGATCCCGGGGTGATCCTTGATGCCTTCGATGGCGAGATTCAGCTGCCGCTCGGTGCGAACCAGGTTCCAGAAATGCTCGACCGCCTGGACTTCGTCGAACTGCGCCACACAGGCCCGCGCGACGCTGATCACGGTTTCACCGGTCGCATCGGAGACGAGATGGAGGTGGAACTCGCGCATCGCAGCCTGTGGATCAATGTGGATAAGGCGGGGTTTTGGACCAAACCGCCAAAACCATTCAAACAGCGCCGGATCCTATCCGTCGGCTTTGGGCCCTGCGAACGGAATCTCCGCCTTGCCCTCGCGACCTGCGCACAGACTTCATCCCCGCTTTTGGTGCTTGGCCGAGGCGCAAGGGCGCGAAGCTTTGGTCCACCATTCCATCCCCAGGGTTTTCACGTGGACGGGGCTGGGGACAGATCGTCGCTCGACGGGGATCCCCGACTCTCACCCATATCCTCAAGCAACAACCATCCCTAAGACCTCTTAGATATGAGGGATGGAAATCCGGGAAAACACGATCGAGCCCTGCTCGGCGTGCTGCACGGCGAGGCGATCGAGCCGCCGCCGCTCTGGCTGATGCGACAGGCCGGACGGTACCTGCCCGAGTATCGCGAGATCCGAAGCAAGGCGCCGGACTTTCTCGGCTTCTGTTTCGATCCCGACCTCGCCACCGAAGCGACGCTGCAGCCGATCCGGCGCTATGGCTTCGACGCCGCGATCCTGTTCTCGGACATTCTGACCGTGCCCCACGCGCTGGGCGCACGCGTCTGGTTCGCCGAAGGGGAAGGTCCGCGGCTCGAACCCGTGCGCGACGCAAGAGCTGCCGACGCGCTGCAGTTCGACGCCACCAAACTGGCGCCGGTTTACGAAACGGTGCGAAGGGTGCGTGCCGCGCTGCCCGCATCGACCACCCTGCTCGGCTTTGCCGGCGCGCCCTGGACGGTCGCCGCCTACATGGTCGAGGGGTCGGGCAGCCGTGACTGGATCGAGGCCAAGCGCTGGGCCTATGGGCGGGACGGGTTCGATCTGCTGATCGACCGGCTGGTCGACGCCACCGTTGAGCATCTGGCGCTGCAGCTCGAAGCCGGTGCCGACGCCGTGCAGATCTTCGACAGCTGGGCCGGTGCGCTCGATCCGGCCGGGTTCGAGCGGTTCGTGATCGAGCCGACCCGGCGGATCGTCGGACGGCTGAAGCAACGCGTGCCGGGTGCGCGCGTGATCGGCTTTCCGCGCCAGGCCGGCGCGCTCTATCCGCGCTACGCCGATGCGACCGGCGTCGACGGAATGTCGCTCGACAGCGGCGTGCCGCTCGACTGGGCGGTCGGCGCGATCGACCGGAAGGTCGCGCTGCAGGGCAATCTCGATCCGTTGCGGTTGCTGGCGGGCGGCGCGTCGCTCGACGCTTCGGTCGATGCGATCCGTCGCGCGACGCACGGGCGTTCGTTCATTTTCAATCTCGGGCACGGCGTCCTGCCGCCGACGCCGCCCGAACATGTCGCCCAACTCGTCGAGCGCGTGCGCGCATGACCAAGCTCGCCATCGTGCTGATGAATCTCGGCGGGCCGGATTCGCCTGAAGCGGTTCGTCCGTTTCTGTTCAACCTGTTTCGCGACAAGTCGATCCTGCGCATGCCGGCGCCGATCCGTTGGCCGCTGGCTGCGTTCATCGCCAAGCGCCGCGCGCCGATCGCGGCGAAGATCTACGACCTGATCGGCGGACGTTCACCGCTGCTGCCCAACACCGAGCGCCAGGCGCGCGCGCTCGAAACCGCGCTGAGCGACGCGAACACGCAGGCGCGCTGCTTCATCGCCATGCGCTACTGGCACCCGTTCAGCGTCGAAGCAGCGCAACTCGTGCAGGAATGGGGCGCCGACGAAATCGTGCTGCTGCCGCTCTATCCGCAATGGTCGACGACGACGACCGCGTCGTCGCTGCGCGTGTGGGACGAGGCCTGCGACACGATCGGCCTGAAGCAGTCGGCGCGCATCGTCTGCTGCTATCCGACCGAAGACGGATTCATCGCCGCCGAAGCGGCCAAGATCCGGGCCGCGCTCGACGCCGCGCGTGCGCATGGCACACCGCGCCTGTTGTTCTCGGCGCACGGTCTGCCGGAACGCATCGTGAAGAGCGGCGACCCGTATCAGTGGCAATGCGAGCAGACCGCGAAGGCGATCGTCGCCGCATTGAACCTGCCCGGCCTCGACTGGGTGAATTGCTATCAGAGCCGCGTCGGGCGGCTGAAATGGATCGGCCCGTCGACCGACGACGAGATCCGCCGCGGCGGTGCCGACAAGGTCCCGCTGGTGGTCGCACCGATCGCCTTCGTGTCGGAACATTCCGAAACGCTGGTCGAGATCGAGATCGAATACCGGCACCTGGCGCAGGAGGTCGGGGTGCCGTATTTCGGTCGCGTGGAAGCGGTCGGCGACGATCCGCAGTTCATCGGCGCGCTGGCCTCGCTGGTGCGTCGCGCGCGTGCCGCGCCGACGCAGGTGATCAGCGAGCGCGGCGGCCGGATCTGTCCGCCCAATTTTGCCGGGTGCTGTCAGCGATGATCTTGTGGCTCAAAGCACTGCACGTCGTTTCGGTCATCGCCTGGATGGCCGGCATGCTCTATCTGCCGCGGCTGTTCGTTTATCACGCGCAGGCGACGCCGGGATCCGAAGCCAGCGAGACCTTCAAGGTCATGGAGCGCCGACTGTTGCGCGCCATCATCAATCCCGCGATGGCCGCCACCCTCATCTTCGGCATCGCCATGCTGGTGCTGGAGCCGGCGCTGCTGCGCCAGCCCTGGCTGCACGCGAAGCTGGTCCTGGTGCTGTTTCTGGCCGTGCTGCACGGCAAGTTCTCGCGCTGGCGGCGTGATTTCGAGCAGGACCGGAATACAAGGCCGGCCCGGACGTTCAAGATCGTGAACGAGCTGGTGACCGTGGCGATGATCGGCATCGTGATCCTGGTGATCGTGCGGCCTTTCTGACCGACCCTTGGCGACCCCGGGTTCGCGGCACATCTCAAGTTCGGATCGGTGCTCCCGAGGAGGTTCCCATGCGGATGACACTTGCGGTGCTTGGCTTCGTTCTGGCGACCGGGTCGGCTTTCGCCAGCCCGCAGCGCGTCACCTACGCGCTCGGGACCGAGGATCCCGAAGTTCGGGCGTTGGCCGAGCGCGGCGTGCAGATGCTGACGCCGGAGCGCGCCTGCGAAGGCGCGGTGCTGGTGCGGCGTGATTTCCGGCACGGTTCGACCCGGGATCCGGCCTTTCTCTACGAATGCAACGACATCGACCGGAAGTCGGTCGTGCATCTCGAGGCGAGCGCGATCCGCGCCTTCGATCCGTCAAAGCCGCAAAGCACGGACTATTTCGGTAACCGGTCGCTCGACTCGCAGCGGTAGCTCTTCCGGCGCGGCCTGCTAGTTCGGTGGTCGCGCCGCCCAGGCTTCGACCTCGACCAGCAGGTCGGGGCGGGCCAGTCGCGTGACATAGGCCAGGGTAGCGGGTGGCTTCGCCGTGCCGAGCAGTTCGGTCCGGATGGCGCGCGACGTTTCCAGCGGCAGGTCGGCGGCCAGCCAGACATTCAGCTTGATGATCTGTTCGGGGCCGAGCCCCTGGGCTTTCAGCGCCGTCAGCACGTTGGTCAGCGCGTTGCGAAATTGCCGCGCCGGGTCGGTCGGCAGCGTGCCGGCCGGATCGGCGCCGATCTGACCCGCCAGCACCACCAGCTCCGAGCCTGCCGGCACGATCGCGACATGGCTGTAGGCGCCGACCGGCGGCGCCATCCCGGTCGGGTTTTCGAAGCGCAGGCCGGTCTTGGCGGCGAGCGCTGCACCGAAGGCGAGGCAAGCGAGCCCGGCCGCCGAAATTGAAATGACGTGCCGACGGAACATCTGTCCTCCTTCGAGCCGTTGATGACTAAAAGCGCACGCGCGCGGGAAAAGCACGGCTTCTGTCGACATCCCGATTGACACGAACCAGACCGCTCCCTAGCGTCCGGGCTCAGAAGTTTTCCTTCTGTTTCCCGACAATCCGTCGATCTGGCCGCGCTCCGCGCGGCGTCCCGCGTCCTCCTTTTCTCGACGCGCCGGACCCCTCCCCGCCCCTCGAGTCCCCGCATGAATCTTAGCGAACTCAAGAAGAAAACCCCCGCCGACCTGCTGGCGCAGGCCGAAGAACTGCAGATTGAAAACGCGTCCAGCCTGCGCAAGCAGGACATGATGTTCGCGATCCTGAAGCAGCTCGCCGACAATGAAGTCGCGATCTTCGGTGGCGGCGTTCTGGAAATCCTGTCCGATGGTTTCGGCTTCCTGCGCAGCCCGGAAGAGAACTACCTGCCGGGCCCGGACGACATCTACATCTCGCCGCAGCAGGTTCGCCGCTTCGGCCTGCGCACCGGCGACACGGTCGAAGGCCAGATCCGTTCGCCCAAAGAGGGCGAGCGTTATTTCGCGCTGATCAAGCCGAACTCGATCAATTTCGACGATCCCGATCGCGTCCGTCACCGCATCAATTTCGACAATCTCACGCCGCTCTACCCGGAAGAGAAGCTCAAGCTCGAGCTCGACGACCCGACCAAGAAGGACGCGGTCAATCGCGTCATCGAGCTGGTCTCGCCGCTGGGCAAGGGACAGCGCGGGCTGATCGTGGCGCCGCCCCGTACCGGTAAGACGATGATGCTGCAGTCGATCGCCGGCGCGATCGCGGCCAACCATCCTGAAGTCTACCTGATCGTGCTGCTGATCGATGAGCGGCCCGAAGAAGTCACCGACATGAAGCGGTCGGTGAAGGGCGAAGTCGTCAGCTCGACGTTCGACGAACCGGCGATGCGCCACGTGCAGGTCGCCGAGATGATCATCGAAAAAGCCAAGCGCCTGGTCGAGCACAAGCGCGACGTCGTCATCCTGCTGGATTCGATCACGCGTCTGGCGCGCGCCTACAACACGGTGGTGCCGTCGTCGGGCAAGGTGCTGACCGGTGGTGTCGACGCCAACGCGCTGCAGCGGCCGAAGCGTTTCTTCGGCGCCGCGCGCAACATCGAAGAAGGCGGTTCGCTGACCATCATCGCCACGGCGCTGATCGAAACCGGCAGCCGCATGGACGAAGTCATTTTCGAAGAGTTCAAGGGCACCGGTAACTCGGAAATCGTCCTCGACCGCAAGGTCGCCGACAAGCGCACCTTCCCGGCGATCGACATCGCCAAGTCGGGCACGCGCAAAGAAGAGCTGCTGGTCGATCGCGGCACGCTGTCGAAGATGTGGGTGCTGCGCCGGATTCTGAATCCGATGGGCACGGCCGACGCGGTCGAGTTCCTGCTCGACAAGCTCAAGCACACCAAGACCAACAGCGAATTCTTCCAGTCGATGAACCAGTAGGCCGTCCGGCCTGCGGGGCACCCCTCGCGAAGGGTGCCGTCGAACCGGAACGACGCGCCACACATTGACGGACTCGGTCTGGCGGCGGGAAGGGATTATGGTCCTTCCCGTCACGTCCAGGCCGGGGAGGTCATGCGATGGATGCGTTGCTGTTGTCGCGGCTGCAATTCGCTTTCGTCATCGCCTACCACATCCTGTTTCCCGCCTTCACGATCGGGCTGGCGAGTTATCTCGTGGTGCTCGAAGGGCTGTGGCTGATCACGGGACGCGAGCTGTTCCGTACGCTCTACCGGTTCTGGATCAGGATCTTCGCCGTGTCGTTCGGCATGGGTGTCGTCAGCGGCATCGTCATGTCGTTCCAGTTCGGCACCAACTGGGCGCGGCTTTCGACCCTGGCGGGGTCGATCCTCGGACCGCTGCTCTCCTATGAAGTGCTGACCGCGTTTTTTCTCGAAGCCGGCTTTCTCGGCATCATGCTGTTCGGCTGGGCCAAGGTCGGGCGCGGCCTGCATTTCTTCGCCAGCTGCATGGTCGGGCTGGGCACGCTGTTCTCGACCTTCTGGATCATGTCGGCGAACAGCTGGATGCAGACCCCCGACGGGTTCGCGATCGTCGACGGACGGTTCGTGCCGGTCGATTGGTGGCGCGTGGTCTTCAATCCGTCCTTCCCGTACCGGCTCACGCACATGGTGCTCGCGGCCTATCTCACCACCGGCATGGTGGTGGCGGGCTGCGGCGCATGGCTGTTGTTGAAGCGCCGTGCCGTCGAGGAGTCGCGCACCATGCTGATCATGGCGGTCGGGCTCGCCGCCGTGCTGGCACCGCTGCAGATTGTGGTGGGCGATCAGTCTGGACTCGAGGTCCGACGCAATCAGCCGGCCAAGCTCGCCGCCATCGAGGCGCGCTGGGAAACCGCCAGGCGCGTTCCGCTGACCTTGTTCGGCTGGCCGAACTCCAAAGAGGAACGCACCGACTATGCGATCGAGGTGCCGCTGCTGGGCTCGATCATCCTGACCCACGACATCAACGGCGAAGTCAAAGGCCTCAAGGATTTTCCGCGCGCCGATCGGCCACCGGTGTGGATCGTGTTCTGGGCTTTCCGGATCATGGTCGCGATGGGCGTGTTGATGCTCGCGGTCGGTCTGGTCGGCAGCGTGCTGGCGCTACGGCGACGGCTCGGCACGTCGCGCTGGTTCCAGCGCCTATGCCTGCTCGCGGCGCCGTCGGGATTCATCGCCGTGGTGATGGGCTGGGTCACCGCCGAAGTCGGGCGGCAGCCTTACGTGATTTACGGCCAGCTGCGCACCGCCGACGCGGTGACGCCGCTCCTGTCTGCCGGCAGCGTCGCCACCAGCTTGGTGCTGTTCATCGTGTGCTACGCGATCGTGTTCACCGCCGGCGCTTATTACATGTTCCGCCTGATCCAGCGCGGCCCCGAAGCGCCGTCCAGCGAGACGGATAGTCCGGCGAAAACGGCGCGACGACCGCTCTCGATGCCCGACGCTGACGCCGACGTCGTGGGGGTTGCGCCATGAATATCGATCTGCCGCTGATCTGGGCCGGCATCATCGTCGTCGGCGTGTTCATGTATGTGCTGCTCGACGGGTTCGACCTCGGCATCGGAATCCTGTTCCCGTTCGCGCCCGACGACGCTGCGCGCGACAAGATGATGAACTCGGTGGCGCCGATCTGGGACGGCAACGAGACCTGGCTGGTGATGGGCGCCGCCGCCCTGCTCTCCGCTTTCCCCGCCGCCTATGCGATCGTGCTGTCGGCGCTGTATCTGCCGCTGATCGTGATGCTGCTGGGCCTGACCTTTCGCGGCGTCGCCTTCGAATTCCGCTTCAAGGCCAAGACCAGCCGCTATCTCTGGGATCGCAGTTTCCAGATCGGCTCGACGCTCGCGACCTTCGCCCAGGGCGTCGTGCTTGGCGCCTACGTGCAGGGTTTCAAGCATGACGGCATCACGCATACCGGCGGTCCGTTCGACTGGCTGACGCCGTTCGCGCTGATCACGGGAGTCGCGCTGGTCGCAGGGTACGCGTTGCTGGGCGCAACCTGGCTGGTGATGCGGACCGACGGCACGCTGCAAGAGTGGGCCCGTGGCGTGAGTCTCAAACTGCTGGTCGCGGTCACCCTCTTCATTGCCATCGTCAGCGCGTGGGTGCCGTTCCTCAAGACCGATATTTTCCAGCGCTGGTTCACCTGGCCGAACCTGCTCTATTTGTCGCCGGTGCCGCTGGCGGTACTGGTGCTGTTCCTGGGCCTGGTCCGTTCGCTGCGCAGCAAGCAGGCGCACGCGCGACCCTTCGTGCTGACGCTCGGACTCTTCGCGCTGTCTTATCTCGGACTTGGAATCAGCCTGTGGCCCAACGTGGTGCCGCCGGATCTTTCGATCTGGGCCGCATCGTCGCCGCCCGAGAGCCAGATCTTCTTGCTCGTCGGTGCGATCTTCATCGTGCCGATGATCATCGTCTACACCAGCTACAGCTACTGGGTCTTCCGCGGCAAAGTCAGCGACGCGGGATATCACCACTGAGCGTGGCACGCGGCCAAACAGAAGAATCCGTATTGCGTGCGTCAATGCGCGCGAAGGAGCGCGTGCAGCAGTGAAGCGGGTCGCCTGGTTCATTGCGATCTATGTCGCGTCGGTGATCGTGATGGCCGTGGCGACCTACCTGCTACGCTCGGCGGTGCGCCTCTAGCGTGTTTTCCCGCGAAAGCGGTTCTCATGCTCTAGGACCGCGGCGATCACCGCGTGCGGTGCTTCGCGCGGAATGAAGTGACCGACGCCGGGCAAAACGCGCCGTTGGTATGAACCGGTGAAGAAGCGTGCATGATTTTCGGTGATGCGCGCGAAGCTGACGCGATCGTCGGCGCCATGCAGCACGATTGTTGGCACCGAGATCTTCGGACGTTTCGACAGAATCCTTTCGAGCCCTTGGTAACGCGGATCGCCCGCCGCTTGGCGATTGCGATGGCGGTACGAGTGCAGCACCACCTCCACATAGTCTTGATTGTCGAATGATGCGGCGCATTCGGTGAAGGAGGCCTCGTCGAACGCCCAGCCCGGCGACCATTCACGCCACAGCGCGCGGCCGATCGCGGCGCGGTTCTTCGCCAAACCGGCAGCGCCGCGCGCCGTGCAGAAATACCATTGGTACCAGTACGCGCGCTCGGTCTCGGGGTCGGCAGGCACTGGCTCGTTGATCGTGTCCTGGATCAGATAGCCTTGCCCCGCAACGAGAAAGGCGACGCGTTCGGGCTGCTGCGAAGCAGCGATGCAAGCGGCACGACCGCCCCAATCATAACCGACCAGCCCGACGCGCTTCAGCTCGAGTGCGTCGAGCAGGTCCAGTAGATCCTGCCCGATCGCGGCTTGCTGCCCGACGCGCGCGTGACCGTCGCGAACGCGCGTTGGTCCGTGGCCGCGCAGATAGGGCGTGATGGTGCGATAGCCCGCGCGCGCCAGCGCCGGCCAGATCTGCGCATAGGCGTGCGCGTCGTCGGGATAGCCGTGCAGCAACACGATCGGCAGACCGTCGCCGACATCGTAGTACGCGACGTCGAGCGCGGCGGTCTGGATGCGCCGCAGCTCAGTCATACATTCGTACGGCGCCCGACGCTTCGAACGCGACGCGCCTCATGGAATCAAAATGGTCGAGCCGGTCGTCTCGCGTGCTTCGAGCGCGCGATGCGCCTCGGCCGCGTCTTCGAGTTTGAAGCGCTGCGCGATGTTGATCTTGATCGTGCCGTTCTTGACCAGCTCGAACAGCTCGGCTGCGCCTTGCATCAGATCCGAACGCGCCGCGGTGTAGGTGGCGATCGACGGACGGGTGAGGAAGTACGAGCCCTTGGCGAGCTGGCCGAGTTCGATCGGCGGCACCGGGCCCGAGCTCTGCCCGAACACGACCAGCGTGCCGATCGGCTGCAGGCATTCGAAGCTGCCTTTGACCGTGTCCTTGCCGACCGAGTCATAGACGACCGGCACACCCTTGCCGTCGGTCTCCTGCTTGACGTGCGCGACCCAGTCTTCTTCGCGATAGAGCATCGGCACGTCGCAGCCATTTGCCGCCGCGAGCTCGGCTTTCGCCTTGCTGCCGACCGTGCCGAGCACGCGGGCGCCCAGCGCCTTGGCCCACTGGCAGGCGATCAACCCGACGCCGCCGGCTGCGGCGTGGAACAGGATCGTCTGACCGCTCTGCACCGGAAACGTCCGGCGCAGCAGATACTGCGCCGTCAGCCCCTGCATCATCATCGCAGCGGCCTGCTCGTCGCTGATCCAGTCGGGCAGCGGCACCAGCCGATCGGCCGGATACAGGCGCTCGTCGGCATAGGCGCCGAGCGGGCCGCCGACATAGGCGACGCGATCGCCCGGTTTCAGCGAGGTGACGCCCTCGCCGACCGCGTCGACCACGCCGGCGCCTTCCGAACCGATCGGCGCCGGCAGGTCACCGATCGGGTAGTGGCCGGTGCGGTGATAGACGTCGATATAGTTGAGCCCGATTGCGGTCTGGCGGATGCGCGCCTGGCCCGGCCCCGGCGCGCCGACGTCAATTTGCTCGAGCTTGAGATTTTCGGGTCCGCCGAAGGCCTGGATCCGGACTGCACGCGCCATGGGTGATGACCTTCAGAGTGGCTTTTTAGGAATCGGCTTTCAGGTGTTCGGCGAAGAAGGCCTCGGTGCGCGCATTGGCCCGCCTCGCCGAGGCCGCATCGTAATGCTCGCCGCCCGGCCGCGCGAAGGCATGGTCCTGGCCGGGATAGGTTTCGATTTCGACCAGCGGATTCTTGGCCAGCGCCGCTTTGATCTGGGCCTGCGCCTCGGGCGGGGTGAACGCGTCTTTCTCGGCGATATGCAGCAGCAGCGGCTTGGTGATGGCGCTGGCCTCGTCGAGACTCTTGTCGATCCCGACGCCGTAATAGCCGACCGCGGCGTCGACGTCCGAGCGCGTCGCCATCAGATAGGCGAGCTTGCCGCCGAGGCAGAAACCGACCGCGCCGACTTTCTTCACGCCGCGCGTGCCGCGCAGATACTTCACCGTCTGGATCAGATCCTCGACGCCTTTGGTCTCGCTGAAGCCCTGATAGAGCGCGAAGGCCTTCTTCCAGTCCTCTTCGGTCTTGTCGCTGATCTGGACGCCGGGCTCCTGGCGCCAGAACAGGTCGGGACAGATCGCGGTGTAGCCTTTGGCGGCCCACTCGTCGGTGATGCCGCGCATCACGTCGTTGACGCCAAAGATCTCCTGGATCACCACGATTCCGGCGGCGCCGGATCCCGCGATATAGGCGCTGAAGCTGCCGCCGTCGGCGGCTTCGATCGTCACGTCGGGCATTGGACATCCTCTGGGTCGGGGGCTCGGGTGCGCGACCGTACAAACGCGCGGCCGTGCATGTCACGCCATTGCGCCGGCCTGCGCCTCCGCGAGGCGGTGCAGGAAGGTTTCGACGTCGGTCGCCGGCGCGAGGCAGGTCGGGCCGATGCAGACATAGGCCGCCGGCTTGCCATCGATCAGCCCCTTGCCGTGCGCCGGGTGTGATGCCGGCAGTTTGGCGTCGGGCGCGAGGCGCAACAGCATGCGATCGGGCACCGCGGCCCGGCGCGCGACGTCGGCCAGCGCCTGGGTTGCGGGATCGTCGGCCTTGCCGAGCACGACCAATTGCAGCGGCCGCCGGCTGAGCGCGACGCCGTCGAGATAGGCGCCGAGCGTGAAGACGTTGCGCTCGACCTCGCCCGCGAACGCGCGTTCGAGCGCCTCGGCCCGCGCGCGCAATGAGTCGTCGCCGGTCAGCCCATAGAGTCGCGTCAGCACCGAGAGCGCGGTGCCGTTGCCCGACGGCGTCGCCGAATCGGCGGCGGTCTTGCTGCGCACCACCAGCCGCTCGGCATCGTCGGCGGTGGTGAAATAGCCGCCGCTTTCGCTGTCCCAGTAATGCGCGTCGAGTTCGGTCACCAGCGCGCGCGCGATCCCGAGAAAGCGCGCCTCGCCGGTCGTTTCGAACAGCGTGATCGCGGCGCGCGCGAGTTGCACGTGATCGTCCAAGGTCGCGCGCGCGCCGCGCTTGCCGGCGCGGAAGGAATGGGCGAGCCGGCCCTGCGCGTCGGTCAGTGCGGTGAGGGTCCCGTCGAACGCTTCGACCGCGCGCGCGATCCAGGCGCTGCGGCCGAACACGTCGCCGGCAAACGCGAGCGCCGCGATCATCAACCCGTTCCAGTCGCCCAGGATCTTGTCGTCGCGACCCGGCCGCTCGCGCTTGTTGCGCAGTTCGAGCAGCCTGGCGCGCAACGCCGGCAGACGCTGCGCTTCTTCGTCGGTCAGGTCGGGGCCGTGATTGAGATGCAGGACCGAGCGCCCGTCTTCCCAATTGCCCTCGTCGGTGACGTCGTAGGCGCGACGGAAGAGCGGTGCGTCCTCACCCAGCGCCTGGTCGATCTCGGCTGCGGTCCAGACATAGAAGCGGCCTTCCTCGCCTTCGCTGTCGGCGTCGATCGTGGCGGCGAAGGCACCGTGCTCGGCGCGCATCTCGCGTTCGAGCCACGCCACCGTCTCGGCCGCACGCTGCGCGAACAGGCCGGCGCCGGTGCCGGCCCAGGCGAACGCCAGCAGCTCGAGCAGCTGCGCATTGTCGTAGAGCATCTTTTCGAAATGCGGCACGAGCCACTGCGCGTCGGTCGAATAGCGCGCGAAGCCGCCGCCGAGATGATCGTAGATGCCGCCATTCACGATGCGCACCAAGGTCAGCAAGGTCGCGTCGCGCGCCGGCTCGTCGCCGCCCTGCGTCCAGGCGCGCCACAACAGGCGCAGGATCGGCGCGTTGGGAAATTTGGGCGCGCTGCCGACGCCGCCCCAATCGGGATCGACCGCCTCTGCGAAACGCTGCGCGACGCGATACGGAATCGCCGCGTCGAGCGACTTGCCCGCGCGTGCGTGCGAGAGCTGCGTCAACGCATCGGACAGCGCTGCGCGGTTCTGCGCCACCTTCTCCGGCTCGGTCGCGTAGAGCTCGCCGATGCGCGTCAGGACCTGGCTGAAGCTCGGTCGTCCGTGACGCGGCTCGGGCGGAAAATAGGTGCCGCCCCAGAATGGATGTCCATCGGCGTCGAGAAACATCGTCAGCGGCCAGCCACCCTGCTGTCCCAGCAACGACAGCGCATTCTGGTAGATCGCGTCGAGGTCGGGCCGCTCCTCGCGATCAACCTTCACCGGCACGAAGCGCTCGTTCATCAGCTTCGCGACACCGTCACTCTCGAAGCTCTCATGCGCCATGACATGGCACCAATGGCAGGCGGCATAGCCGATCGAGAGCAGGATCGGCTTGTTCTCCGCCCGCGCCTTGGCAAAGGCCGCCTCGCCCCACGGCAACCAATCCACCGGATTGGCCGCATGCTGCAGCAAATAGGGGCTGGTCTCATTCGCCAGCGCGTTCGTGCGCATCGACACGTGGTGAAGCTCCGGGGCAATGTCGGGGTCGGATCTAGAGCGTGATCCGGTCTGGTCGACCGGACCGCGCGCTGGATTCTTGGTTGGTCGCGTTTTCTATCGGCAACGATCGCCGGAAAGCGCTCAGGGGAGTCGCCGGGATGAAGGTCAATGTCCAGGTTGATTGCACGCCGGAAGAGGCGCGCGCCTTCATGGGGCTACCCGATCTGCGCCCGCTGCAGACGGCGATGATGGGCGAGATCGAAGATCGGATGAAAACCGCGATGCGCTCGATGGACCCCGAGCAGATCCTCAAAACCTGGTTCGGCAGCGCCGCGCCCGGTCTCGACCAATGGCAGAAATTCTGGTCGCAGTTCGGTGCTGGCGGCGGCGGCGCGCCGACACCCTGAGGCCGGGCGACGTGACGTGAGCGACACGATTTTCGCGCTCGCCTCGGCCCCCGGCCCGGCGGGCGTCGCGGTGGTGCGCATCGCCGGTGCGCAGGCGCATGAATTCGCGCGCTCGCTGGCGGGCGATCTGCCCAAGCCGCGCGTTGCCGCGCGCCGCATCCTGCGCGATCCGGCCAGCTGCGAGCCGATCGACGATGCGCTGCTGCTGGTGTTCAACGCGCCCGCGAGTTTCACCGGCGACGACGTCGTCGAACTCCACACCCATGGGGGTCGCGCCGTTCATTCCGCAGTGGCGCGCGCGTTGCTCGCGCTGGGTGCGCGGCCGGCCGAGCCCGGCGAATTCTCCAAACGCGCCTTTCTCGCCGGCAAGCTGACGCTCGATCAGACCGAAGCGATCGCCGATCTCGTTGCCGCCGAGACCGAGGCGCAACGGCGCCAGGCGCTGCGCCAGCTCGGCGGCGCGCTCGCGGCCCGTGCCGAGGGCTGGCGTGCCGCGCTGGTCGAGGCGATGGCCGCCGCCGAGGCCGCGATCGACTTTCCCGACGAGGATCTGCCCGCCGGGCTCGAGCAGCGCGCGCGCACCGCGATCGCTTCGCTGCGCGACGAGCTCGGCGACGCGCTGGCCGAAGGCCGGCGCGGCGAGGCGCTGCGCGACGGCTTCGAGATCGCCGTGCTCGGGCCGCCGAATGCAGGAAAGTCCAGTCTTATCAATTACTTGGCTGGCCGCGATGCGGCCATCGTCTCCCCCATCGCGGGCACCACCCGCGATGCGATCGAGGTGCGGCTCGATCTTGGCGGCTGGCCGGTCACGCTGGTCGACACCGCCGGGCTGCGCGAATCCGACGACGAGATCGAGCAGGAAGGGGTGCGCCGCGCCCGCGCCCGCGCCGAGCAGGCCGACCTGGCGGTGTGGCTGACCGAGGCGACCGAGGCGGGTCTGCCATCCCCCGTCGAGGGCGCCATCTGCGTCGCCACCAAAACCGACCTGGCGCTGGCGCCGGCGGGCTGGCTCGGGATTTCGACCATCACCGGCATCGGGCTGGGTGCACTGCTGGCGACGCTGGAAACTGCGGTGGCCGAACGCCTCGCCACCAGCGGCGTGGCGATCCCGACGCGGGAGCGTCATCTGGCCGCGATCGCTGACGCCCGCACGGCGCTCGACCGCGCGCTGCAGGCCGAGATGCCTGAATTGGTGGCGGAGGATCTGCGCCTCGCCGCCCGGGCGCTGGGCCGGATCGCGGGCCGGGTCGATGTCGAAGACGTGCTCGACCGGCTCTTCGCGAGCTTCTGCATCGGCAAGTGACCGGTTTTTTGGGCGCCTGTGGATGTCTCTGGGCGCTGCCCTGTGCACGACTGCGAAATCCCGGGGACAACCGACTCTGTTTCACGTGAAACGCCTAGGTCCGAACTCGCCCGCATGGTAGGTCCCCGCCCCTCATGAACAGCTTCGACGTGATCGTGGTCGGCGGCGGCCATGCCGGGTGCGAAGCGGCCGCTGCGGCCGCTCGGCTCGGCGCGCGCACCGCGCTGGTGACGCATGACCCGGCGACGATCGGGGCGATGTCGTGCAACCCCGCCATCGGCGGGCTGGGCAAGGGCCATCTCGTCCGTGAGATCGACGCGCTGGACGGGCTGATGGGCCGCGCGATCGATCGCGGCGGCATCCAGTTTCGCATGCTCAATGCGAGCAAAGGCCCGGCCGTCCGCGGCCCGCGCGCCCAGGCCGACCGCAAGCTCTACGCCCGGGCGGTGCAGGCGCTGCTCGCCGAGCAACCCAACCTGACCGTCCTTGCCGGCGCCGCCGCCGATCTGGCGCTCGACCGGCACGGCCGCACCACCGGCATCGTGCTGGAGAGCGGCGAAACGCTGGCTGCCGGCGCCGTGGTGCTGACCACCGGCACCTTCCTGCGCGGCCGCATCCATCTCGGCGAGAAGAGCTGGCCGGCCGGCCGGGCCGGCGAAGAACCCTCGGTCGCGCTGGGCGAAACCCTTGCTCGTCTTGGTTTTTCGGTCGGACGGCTGAAGACGGGGACGCCGCCGCGGCTGGACGGCACGACGATCGACTGGGCCCAGCTCGATCGCCAGCCCGGCGACACGCCGCCTCCGCCCTTTTCCTACCTGACCGATCGCATCACCACGCCGCAGATCGACTGCCACATCACCTGGACCGGCGCCGAAGCGGCCAAGCTGGTGCAGGCAAACCTGCATCGCGCGCCGATGTATGCGGGTCGGATCGAAGGGGTCGGGCCGCGCTACTGCCCGTCCTTCGAAGACAAGATCGTGCGGTTCGCTGACAAAGACCGCCATCAGATCTTCCTCGAGCCCGAGGGGCTGGATGACGACACGGTCTATCCGAACGGGCTTTCGACCAGCCTGCCGGAAGAGATCCAGGCCGCGATCCTCGCCACCATCCCGGGCCTCGAGCACGCCGTGATGAAGCGGCCGGGCTACGCGATCGAATATGACTATGTCGACCCGCGCGAACTCGCCCCGACGCTCGAGACCCGCAGAATCCCTGGGCTTTTCCTCGCCGGGCAGATCAACGGCACGACCGGCTACGAGGAAGCGGCGGCCCAGGGGCTGATGGCCGGCCTCAATGCGGCACTCAACGTCGCGGGCTCGGCCGCCTTCACGCTCGATCGCGCCGACGCCTATATCGGCGTGCTGATCGACGATCTGGTGACCCGCGGGACGCGCGAGCCCTATCGCATGCTGACCTCGCGGGCCGAGTACCGACTGCAGCTGCGCGCCGACAATGCCGATCAGCGCCTGACCGATCTCGGCCTCGCCATCGGTGCCGTCGGATCGGCGCGGGCTGTTGCCTGGACTGAAAAGAAGGGCCGGCTCACCGCCGCCCGCGCCCTCGCAGCCTCGCTCTCGGCGACGCCGAACGAGCTCGGCCGCCAGGGAGTGCAGATCAACGAGGATGGGGTTCGCCGCGCCGTGCCCGAGCTGCTGCGCCGGCACGACCTCTCCATCGCCAGGCTCGCCGCCATTTTCCCGGCGCTGGCAGGGCTGGACCCGGCCATCGCCGAGCAGATCGAGATCGATGCGCGCTATGCCGGCTATGTCGAACGGCAGGACGCGGATATCCGCGCTTTCCGCAAGGACGAGGCGCTCGAACTGCCCGCCGAGCTCGACTACGGCCAGGTCGGCAGTCTCTCGACCGAGGTGAGGCAGCTCCTCACGACCAGCCGTCCCGCTACGCTGGGGGCCGCGGCGCGCATTCCGGGCATCACGCCCGCCGCCCTCACCGCCCTGCTCCGCCATGTGCGCCGCCGTGACGACCGTCGCTGCGCCTGACCACAAGACCGCGTTCGCGGCGGCGACCGGCGTTTCACGTGAAACGCTGGGCCGGCTCGACGCCTATCGCGCCATGCTGCTCGAGGCGAATCGCAGCCTGGCCTTGATCGGCAAGCGCACCGAGGACGAGATCTGGTCGCGCCATTTTCTTGATTCCGCCCAGCTCCTGCCGCTGCTGCCGAGGCCTGACGCGCGCTTGATCGATGTAGGCTCGGGCGCCGGTTTCCCGGGCCTGGTCCTGGCCATCCTGGGCGGGCCCCGGGTTGAACTGATCGAGAACAACATGAAAAAGGCCGCCTTCCTGGCCGCGGTCATCGACCGGCTTCAGCTCGACGTCGTGTTGCACGCCAAGAAGGTCGAAGCGGTTCGGCCTTTCGCCGCCGACGTCGCGACGGCTCGGGCGCTGGGATCGCTTAGTGATTTGATTCGATTGACAATTCCATTCCTGCACCACGGTGGTGTAGGAATATTTCCCAAGGGCCGTAATGCCGCAGCCGAGCTTGAGGCCGCCCGAATCCGCTATCGCTTCGATGCCGAATTGATCCAAAGCCGAACCGCCGAAGACGCCCACATCGTGCGTCTCGCCAACATCCGACGTGCATGACTGAACCAGCCCTCGCCCAACCGCCCGAGCCCGCGCCGCCTGCCGCGCGCGTGCTTGCCCTCGCCAACCAGAAGGGCGGCGTCGGCAAGACGACGACGGCG
>JAQGIE010000155.1 GCA_028291365.1 Rhodospirillales bacterium | reverse complement strand
GACGGCGCCCACCGAAAGCACCAGAACGAGCCAGGCGAGCGCGAACAGAAAGCTTGGCGTCGCCCGCATCGACCAGCCTTCGAGCGCCTGCGCGAACGGCGCGAGTCCGATCGCCGCTGCGGTGAATTGCACGACCGCGCCGCTGCGCAGGTCCATGCCGGCGCAAAAGCGTTTCTGATACACCGTGCCGGCGCTGATCCCGATCAGCGCCACCACCGCGAGCAACATGCCGAGCGGCGTGCCCAGCCCGAGCGCCAGCTTGTGGCTGACCACGATGAGTACGCCCACGAGGCCGCACACGAGTCCGAACCATTGCCGCGGCTGCAAGCGCTCGCCGAGCAACGGCCCGGCGACGATCGCGACCAGAACCGGCTGCAGCCCCGCGATCAGCGCGACGACGCCCGCCTGGACGCCGACCGAAATGGCGGCGAACACGCCGCCGAGATAGACCGCATGCACCAGCAGCCCGGAGACGGCGAGCGGGACGAGTTCGCGCCGGCGCCTTGGCCACGACGCGCCCGTCGCCACGGCGACCAGCGCCAGCAGCGCCGCAGCGATGACGAACCGGACGACGAGAAAGGTGAAGGGACCCGCGTCCGGCAGGCCGAGCTTGGCGCCGATGAATCCGGTCGACCAGAGCAGCACGAAGCTGAACGGCAGCAGCGCGCGCCGTATAGAGTGAGCGAACAGGGCGGCAATCCTTGAAGAAGCGGCTCGGACGAGCCGTCACGACCCCGCCGGCGCGCCGAGCTCAGTCGTCGCGCTGCGTGCGTTCCAGCCGCTCGTGGCGCTCCTGCGCTTCGAGCGACAAGGTTGCGATCGGCCGTGCCTCAAGGCGCTTCACGCCGATCGGATCGCCGGTTTCCTCGCAATAGCCGTAGGTCCCGTCTTCAATCCGCTGCAAGGCGGCGTCGATCTTCGACAGCAGCTTGCGCTCGCGATCGCGCGTCCGCAGCTCCAGCGCACGATCGGTCTCGGCCGAAGCGCGATCGGCGATGTCCGGTTCCTGCAGGCCACCGTCATCGGCAAGACTCTGCAGCGTCTCGTTTGAATCAGCGAGGAGCTCGGCCTGCCACTTGAGCAGCTTGCGCCGGAAATACTCCCGCATGCGCGGGTTCATGAATTCTTCGCTGTCGGCCGGGTGGTAGTCCGGCGGCAGCGTGACCACCGTGGCGTTCATGGCGGGTGCTCGTGCGCTCACTCAGGGGCTCCGAAAAGCGGGCGGACTATACGGATGGCTCCCCCGCCCCGCAAGCGACGTGCCGGCGCCTCACGCGCGCTGCGAAACGCCGTTCAGCGCGGTCGCAACCCCCTCCACGACCGCGGTCCAATCACCCGGGTGAGGCTGCCGGAACAACCGCATCGAGGGATACCACGCGGTCGAGTCGGGCTTGCTGGGCAACCAGCGCCAATCCGGCGCGAACGGCAACAAGAGAAATGTCGGGCGGCCGAGCGCCGCAGCCAGATGAGCGACCGCGGTGTCGACGGCCACCACCACGTCGAGATTCTCGACCAGGGCCGCGGTGGCTTCGAAATCGACCAAGGCGTCGCTGACGTCGAGGATGCCCGGCAGCATGGCGACGTCGCTGGCGCGTGCCCCCACCTGGAGCGAGACGAAGTGCCAGCCGGGCACCGCCAGCAACGGCGCGAGGGTGCGGACCGGGACCGAGCGGCGCCGGTCATTCGAGTGCAGCGGATTGCCGCTCCAGACCAGCCCCGCCCGCCGGCCATCGGGCAGCATCTGCTGCCAGGCAGCGACTTGCAGCGGGTCGGCCGTGAGATAGGACAGCGGTGCGGCGATCGCCTCGGGCACGACCTGCAGCAGATGCGGCAGGCTCATCTGGTCGACCCAGATATCGTAGGGCGGCAGCGGCAGGTCGCGGTCGACCGCTTCGGCAACGCCGGGCGCACGCGCGATCAGCGACTGCAGGGGCCGGGCGCAGGCCAGGATCACGGTGGCCCCTTGCGCGGCGAGATCGGCGGCAAAACGCGCGAAGTGAATACAGTCGCCGAGGCCTTGTTCGGCGTGCACCAGCAGGCGTTTTCCAGCGAGCGACTCACCGGTCCAGGCCGGTCCGGCCAAGCGCACGAAGGCGGGCGCGAAGCGTGGATGCCGCTTGCGCCACTCGTATTTGGCCCAGCCGGGCGCGTAATCCCCCGCGAGGAGATGCGCGAACCCCTGGTTCCAGTGCGCCTCGGCGAAGTCGGAGCGCAGCGCGACAGCGCGCTCGCAGGCGGCGATGGCCTCGCCGTGGCGGCCCTGCGCGGTCAATAGAAACCCGCGATTGGCGTGCGCCTCGGCCAGGCCGGGATCGAGTTGCAGGGCCCGTTCGAAGGCCGGCCCCGCCTCGTCGAACAGGTCGAGATCGAAACAGGCGTTCCCGAGCGCCATCCAGGCGTGCGCCGAATGAGGCGCCAGCGCGAGGGCGGCTTCGCCGCTTTCCCGCGACTCCGCGGTGCGCCCGAGTTCGCGCAGCGCGCGAGCCTGGATCAGCCTGGCTTCGAGCAGCGCCGGGTCGTGGGCGAGCGCCCGTTCGGCCCCCGCCAGCGCCGCATCGAACTGGCCGGCGCGGTGCATCGCATTGGCCAGATTGGCCTGGGCGCGCGCGCCGTCCCGGCGCGCCAAGGCGGCCTGGTAGGACTGGATCGCATCCTGGAGCAGGCCCTCGGCGAGCTGGGCATTGCCGAGATTGGTCCAGGCCTCGGCGAGTTCCGGATTGAGCTTGACGGCGGTTCGGCCGGACTCCAGCGCGGCCGCGACATCGCCGGTCTCCAGCGCGGCCCGCGACAGGTTCGCATGCCCATCCGCGAGCTGCGGCCGAAGGGCGATCAGACGTGTCCACTGGATCCGGGCGCCCGCGACATTTCCCTGGTGAAACAGCGCGTTGCCGAGCTGCAGCAGGGAATCGGGGTGGTCGGGGTCCGCCTGCGCCGCCCGGTCGAGCAGCGCCGAGGCCTCGGCGAACCGGCTCTCGCGCATGCGCAGCGACCCGAGCAGATAGAGCGCATTGGGCTGGACCGGATCGACCGCCAGCACGGTCTCGTAGCGCGCCGCCGCGGCGGCGAGTTCGCCGGCGCGTTGCAGCGCGAGCGCCTGCATCAACGTCCCGACGACGTCGAGCGAACCATTCGAATCAGTCACGTGGGAGCCTCAGACTGTGGCGCGGCCGCGTTTGGCCAGTTCGACCTGCACACGCAGGTCGATTTCGTCGAGCAGCTGGGCCAGGTCGGGGTCGTCCACCTCGGCCCGCTGGCTGCGTGCAAGGGCCGCGAGCGCCTCGAGTCGCTGCACCGGAACGTCGTCGTCGAGCAGGCCGTCGCGGAGGGCTTCGAGCTCGGAGAGCATGTCGTTGGCGCGGCGGCGTGCGCGCCGGCGGCCTTCGAGCGGATCGCCGGCCTGCTGGACAGCCAGCAGACCGCTGACCGATCCGACCCCGGCCGAGCCGGAGACCGGAGCCGCCCCGCCCTGCTCGTTGTCGAGCAGACGCGCGAAGTCGGACCCGCCGCTGCTGCTGGGTTTGCTGGTGCGCGAAGCCGGTTGGTTCCGGATGCGGCCGACGCCGTCCACGCTCATCGATTGTTTGCCCTAGTGTGCTCGATTTGAAGTTCGCCTCATCTCGGGCCGAGGATCGAGCGAACTTCAAATCCAAAAAGCACACTAGCGTTAGCAAATCGCTAGCGTCCTTATCGATTCCGAAGTTCGTAATCGGGACGCTACGCCCGCAGTTGAGGCTGCCTCGCGGCGATCCGCGCCGCCCTGCAGGATTTGCCGACGGCCGCACGGCAGATCGTACCGGAGAGGCGCTCCCGGTACAACGAACCTACCCGGCAAGTCCTTGATCAATCGGGAAACTATCGGTTGGCACGCGCTTCGCACAGGCGGGCACGTGATGAGGACGACACCCATGCCGATCCATGCAATTCGCACCGCCCTGGCGGTGCTCGTAACCTTGGCCGGCGTGGTGCCGCAGCCCGCCTGGGCGGCGAGCACGCGGATCAAGGACATCGTCGATGTCGAGGGTGTGCGCCAGAACATGCTGGTCGGCTACGGCCTGGTCGTGGGCCTGAACGGCGCCGGCGATTCGCTCCGCAACGCCCCGTTCACCGAACAGTCGCTGCTCGGCATGCTCGACCGCCTGGGCGTCAACGTTCGCGGCACCCAGCTGCGGACCAAAAACGTCGCCGCGGTCATGGTCACCGCCACCCTGCCCGCCTTCACCACCCAGGGCACCCGCATCGACGTGACCGTGGCCTCGCTGGGCGATGCCAAAAGCCTCGAAGGCGGCACCCTGCTGGTGACCCCGCTGCTCGGCGCCGATCACGAAGTCTACGCCGTCGCGCAGGGCAACGTCGCGATCGGGGGCTTCACCGCCTCGGGCGCGGCCGCCAGCGTCACCAAGGGCGTTCCGACCGGGGGACGCATCGCGTCCGGCGGCATCGTCGAGCGCGAGATTCCGTTCCAGTTCGCCAGCCAAACTTCGCTTCGCCTGGCGCTGAAGAACCCCGATTTCACCACCGCCCGCCGCATCGCGGCGGCGATCAACGGCAAGATGGGTCCGGTCGCGACCGCGCTCGATCCGGCCAGCGTGCGCATCGATGCGCGCGGCCGCGACGTTGTCGCCCTGATCACCGACGTGGAACAGCTGCCGATCGAAGCCGATCAGGTTGCGCGCGTCGTCATCGACGAAAAGTCCGGCGTGATCGTGATGGGCGAGAAGGTTCGCATCTCCACCGTTGCGGTGAGCCAGGGCAACCTGACCATCCGCATCACCGAGACGCCGCAGGTTTCGCAGCCGCAGCCTTTCAGCACGCAGGGCCAGACCGTCGTCGTGCCGCGCACCGACATCCAGGTCGACGAGCAGAGCGGTCGCAAGATGGCCGTGCTGCCCGCCGGCGTCAGCCTGCAGCAGCTGGTGTCGAGCCTGAACCGCCTCGGCGTCGGCGTGCGCGACACGATTTCGATTTTGCAGTCGATCAAAGCGGCGGGCGCGCTGCAGGCCGAGCTGCAGGTGATCTGATGCTGACGCCCGGAACCGCAGCCGCATCCGACATCGCCGCCGCGAACGCGGCACGCGCGGGCGCGTCGCCGGCTACGTTGGCGAAGACGCGCGACGCTGCGCAGCAATTCGAATCGGCCTTCGTCACCCAGATGCTGACGCACATGTTCGACGGCGTCGGCAACGACCCGATGTTCGGTGGCGGCAAGGGCGAAGAAGTCTTCAAGTCTTTTCTTCTCGACGAATACGGCAAGTCCGTGAGCCGCGCCGGCGGCCTCGGCATCGCAGACGCCGTGCAAAAAGAAATGCTTCGCATGCAGGAACACCACGCATGAGTGAAATCGCCCGTCAGCTCGACGAGTTGCTGGACACGATGGAAGTGCTGATGTCGCTCTTCGACGAAGAGACGCGCGCACTGATGGCCAATGACATGAAGCCGATTCCGGACCTGGTGAAGCGGAAGGTTTCGCTCGGCCAGCTGTTCGAGGGACAGCTGTCGTGGCTGAGCGAAGTTCGCGATCAGCTGCACGAACTCGATCCGGCCCGAAAGCGCGGGCTCGAGGAATGTTCGGCCCGGTTCAAACAGGGTCTGATTGTCAACGCAGCCGCGATCGACGCGCAACGTCGCGCCAGCGAGCGCGTCATCAACCTGATCATCGACAACGTGAAACGTGCGACCGAGGATGGCGGCCCGTATGGCCGCTCGTCGCAGCTGAGCAACAATCCAGGCCCGCTCTCGGTGGCGCTGAACGCGACGTACTGAAGCTTCGCCGCTCTCGGTTTGTTGAAGCGCCGCCGGCTTGCCGGCGGCGCTTTGCGTTTCGGGCCTGGCGATCGACCGGCAGGAGCTGCCGGCAGAATCTTCCGCGGGGTCGATCGGGCCTGGCCGATGGCGCAAAAACCGTTGCGATTCCTACATTTCGCGTCTGGCACGCCCCTTGCTGATCCAAGGGCGAACGTATTCGCGAGGACAACGACGTGGACATCGTCGCGCCTATCCAAGCCGCCCCGCCGCGGCCCGAGCTTCCGGTGACGAGCACCCAACCGAACGATCGCGCGGCCGATAACGCGCGCGCGTTCGAGCGGATGATGCAGAAGCTCAGCAGCGCGAAGAACGATCGCGCCGATGCGAACAATGGTGCCGACAATGGCACCAACAAGGATGCGAGCGCCCAGCGCGTCGCTGCCAATAACGCCACCAAGGATGCGAGCGCTCAGCGCGTGGCTGCCAATAACGCCACCAGCAAGGATGCGAGCGCCCAGCGCGTCGCTGCGAAGGACAGCGGCGTTCGCAGCGCAGCGCAGCCCACCGCGCAGACGCAGTCCAAGGCTCAGCCCCAGTCGCCGGTGAGCAGCACGCATACCGCCGCGAAGACCGACAGCAACGATCCGGCCAACGCGCCGGCGTCCGACAAGAAGAGCACCGCGGCTGACAACGGCGCCTCCGGCGCCGGCAATGGCCGCGACGGCGCGTCGAGCGGCGAAACCACGACCCAGAGCCCGGTCGCCGCGACCAGCGCTCAGGAGGCGGCCGACGCCGCTCAAACTGCCCAGGCGACGTCGCTTGGCGTGCTGGCGCTGCAGACCGACCTGCCCGCCGTACCCGCCCCGGCTGCGATCGTTGCGGCAGTCCAGGTCGGAACGGCGCCCACGGAAATCGCCCCGCCTGCAGCCGCCGTGGCACCGGCAGCACCTGCAGCCGCGACCCCGAACGATACGATCCAGCCGGCAACCGCCGCTGCCGGTCAGACGGCGACGGTTGCGCAACCGACCGAACAGGCCGCCGCGAGCGCGGCTGCAACGACGTCGACCGCCGCGACCACGTTAGCCGCTCCGGCCGTGACGACGGTGATCGCGGCGACCGATCCCAGTGCGACCGATGCAAGCGCGAGCGGCGTCGTGCCGACCGCCGGCGCCGGATCTGCAGCACCCGCCAATCAGCAAACGGCCGCTGCCGAGCCCGCACCGAAGCCGGGGGCCGCGAAGCCGAAGTCGGCCGTGGCGACCCCGCTTGAATCCACCGCGCCTGGCGCAAAGCCGGCGCCCCCGACCGAGCCCGAGCCGGGCAAGCAGACCGAACGCGCCCCGAGTGCGCAGGACTCGCACGAGCCGATCGCGCGCACCGAGATTGCCGCGACGCCGGTCGCCCACGCCGAAACGGCGCCGCCGATCGAACTCGCGCGCACGCAGCCGATGCAGATCCGCAATCTCGACACGGCGACTGCCGCGACGACGACCGACACCGCATTGGTTGCCGTACCGAAGAATGCGGCGCTGGCCGCTTCGACGGTGGCCCAGGTTGGCTTTCACCTCTCGCGTGCCGACGCTGACGGGCAGCAGAACATGACGATCAACCTGCGCCCGGAAGAGCTCGGCTCGATCACGGTCAAGCTCGATATCAAGAACGGGGTGGTGCATGCGCACGTCGTTGCCGACCGGTCCGACACGCTCGACCTGCTGCGTTCGGATCCGCGCGGCCTGCAGCGCGCGCTCGACAATGCCGGCATGAACACGGATGGCGGCTCGCTCAGCTTCGACCTGCGCCAGAACGGGCAAGGCTCGCAGCACGGCAACCAGACCGCGCGCAACGACGCGTCTGGCGACGAGTTGAACAGTGAATTCGATCTGGCCGTCGTCGAACGGCCGCGCCTCGCGGCCGACGGCCGCGTCGACGTGACAGTGTAGGAGCGGGAACATGGTTGCAGCAACGAATGCAGTTCAGGGCGCAGCGTCGACCGGCTCTGCCGCGGCGGATCGCACGGCGCTGGCGCAGAATTACGACACGTTTCTGAAGCTGCTGACGACGCAGCTGCAGAACCAGGATCCGCTGACGCCGATGGACTCCTCGCAGTTCACCAACCAGCTGGTCATGTTCAGCCAGGTCGAGCAGCAGATCGGGCTGAACGACAAGCTGGCCAAGATGCAGACGGCGCAGCAGACCCAGCTCACGCAGGGCGCGCTCGGCTATATCGGCCTCGACGTCACGGTGAGCGGCAACACGTTCCAATATGCCGGCGCGCCGGTCGACGTCGGCTACAATCTGGCTGCCGACGCCGCTTCGGTGACCGCCTCGGTCGTCAACGCCAATGGCGACGTCGTCTGGACCGGACAACCCAAGAATTCCACCACCGCCGGTGATCATACCTTCACCTGGGACGGCAAGGATCTCAGCGGCAACACGGCGCCGACCGGCATCTATGGGGTGGCGATCAGCGCCGCCGACAAGGACGGCAAGGCCACCGCCGCCGCGACCACCGTTCCGGGCCGCGTCACCGGCGTCGAGACCACCACAAGCGGCGTGATGCTCGACGTGAGCGGCACGCAGATTTCGATCAACAACGTGATCTCGGCGAAATTGCCGACCGCCTGACCTACCTGGCCGGCGCTCCGGCCCGAAACGAGAGTAATAGGAGACTCACATGAGCTTGTTCGGATCCTTGTTCACTGGTGTCGCCGCGCTGAACGCGCAGAGCCAGTCGATGTCGATCATTGCCAACAACATCGCGAACGTGAACACCGACGGGTACAAGAAGCTGGTCACCAGCTTCTCGGACCTGGTGGTGCAGACCGATCGCAACGCGGTCTATAATTCGGGTGGCGTGCGCGCCAACACGAACTACACGCTGAACCAGCAAGGTTCGCTGACCCAGACCGAGAACAAGACCGACATCGCGCTGTCGGGCCAGGGCTTCTTCGTCGTGCAGCAGGGCAGCACCCCCGGCCAGTCCCAGTTCTATACGCGCGCTGGATCATTCAAACTCGACTCGCGGGGCTTTCTGGTCAACTCGGCCGGATACAATCTGGTCGGCCAGCCGATGAGCGCGACGGGCGCGCTGGGCGCCAACGCGCCGATCCAGGTCAACACGGTCGCGCCGATGCTGATCACGACCAGCACCGCGCAGCTGGCGCTCAATCTCAACGCGACCCAAGCCCCGACGGCAGCGGGCGTCCAGGACTTCACGCGCACGATGCGCGTCTATGACAGCCAGGGTGGCGCGCAGGATTTGAACCTGCAGTTCAAGAAGACGGCGACCGCCAACCAATGGACGATGACCGTCGCCGGTCCCACCGGCACGTCGTTTGGCGCGACTACACCGACCACCCTGACGTTCAATACGTCCGGTGCGCTGACCGCGCCCGCCGCGCCCGGCATCGTGCCGCTGACGACGAGCGCAACCGGCTGGGGCGGCACCAGCACGACGGCGCCGCAGACCATCAACATCGATCTGTCCGGCGTTACGCAGTACTCGTCGGCGTACGACGTGACCTTTGCCAACCAGAACGGTGTCCCGGTCGGCAGCTTCAGCGGCGTGTCGATCGACAATGCCGGCGTCGTGACCGCGAACTTCACCAACGGCCTGACGCAGTCGCTCGCCAAGCTGCCGGTCGCAGTGTTCTCGAATCCCAACGCGCTCAACGCGCGCAGCGGCAACGTGTTCGAAGAGACGCTGGCGTCGGGTCAGCCGAACTACAAATCGTCGGGCACCGGCGGTGCGGGCACCGTCGCCGCTTCGACGCTCGAATCCTCCAACGTCGATCTGGCCGAAGAATTCAGCCGCATGATCATCACGCAGCGTGCTTACAGCGCCGGCACCAAGGTCATCTCGACCTCGGACCAGATGCTGCAGGAACTGCTGAACAGCCGTTAATCGGGCGCGGCGGCCGAACGGGTCGCCGGTAACCCTTCTTTGACGGCTACCTGATTTAACTCCGCGGGTCATGACGATGCGCAGCACAGCCGGATACGGGGCCTATTCCCAGGTCCAGAACCGAACCGAAGATTCCCGGTCGGTCGAATATCGCCTGCTGGCGCAGGTCACGGCAGCAATGCTGGCCGCGAACGACCGGGCCGGCGAATTTCCCAAGCTGGTCGACGCGGTACTATGGAACCGTTCGGTCTGGGCCGCATTTCGGGACGACCTGTCACATCCGCAGAACGGGCTTCCGGACGACCTCAAAGCCCGGCTGATCAGCTTATCCTTGTGGGTCGATCGCGAGAGTCATGCGGTGTTGGGCAAGACGTCCGACATCGAGGCGCTGGTCGACGTGAACCGCAACATCATGGAGGGCCTGGCGGCGTCGTCGCGTGGAACGACCGCCGGCACGACGCAGGCGGCGCCGATTTCCGACCCCGTGCCGGTCCAGCAGTTCGGATCCACCAGCGCCTGATTTCGCGCTCGTGGCTGGAGCGTTCCGGAGATCCTCCTACGCTCTCGTTCCACGCAACGACACGCGTCGAACCTTGCCCGTTGAAGCCGCGGGAATCGCGGCCCGGCGATCGACTCGCTGCAACCCACTGGATCCGTCTCCACCGTCATCCCCGCGCACGCGGGGATCCAGAGCCTGCCCCGCACTTGATGCGTGGAGTCTCCGCACTGGAAACCAAACAGTTCCAAGCACAACCAGCTGGATCCCCGCGTGCGCGGGGATGACGGTTTAGGCGACTGCGTTCCGCAGGGACGACGAAATAGCGATTAGAAGCGTTTCAACCTGAACGGATCCCGCACTAGGTCAGTTTGAGCAGCTCGTCCTCGGCCACAATCAGCGACTTGCACGCCTTCAAAGCGCGATAATGATGTCTCGCGGCGACGTTTTGGGCAATCAGCAGTAACGACTGCTTCACCACGGGCAGCGACGTCGCGGCCATATATTCATTCAGCAGCTGGTACAGCCGCTCGTCGTAATGGGCCGCATTTTCCGGGTCGATATACGACATCATGATCACGAAATAGATGCGGCGCGCCGGCGTGTTGGCGTCGTCCTCCTGCATCACGTCGCGGTCGCGAAGCAGCGTCGCTTCGTTCTGCAGGATCAGCGATCGCCCGTCGCGCCCCACCTGCACGACCGTGCCATTGAGGATGAACTTCTCGCCGGGTTTCAGGTCTAGCTTGAGCGGCATGCCGCTCTTTTAGCGACATTCAGCGCAAAGAAAAACCCGGGTGGCCGAAGCCACCCGGGTCAGTTGCGAAACCTGGGTCCGGACTAGCGGAACAGGTTGAGCAGCGTCGACGGCCCCTGGTTGGCGATGCCGAGCGTCTGAATCGCGAGCGTCTGGCGAGTCTGGAGCGACTGCAAACGGGCCGATTCCTTGGCCAGGTCGGCGTCGACCAGCGAACCGAGACCTTCGGTCGCGCTGTCCGAAATCGCCTGGTTGAACGTCACCTGCTGATCGATACGACGCAGGTCGGCGCCGAGCTGGCCGAGCGAGGTCGCCACCTTGTTGAAGTAGGTGTCGAACGCGCCGGTGGCCGACGTCAGCGCCGCAATCGCGGTGGTCGCCGAGAGGCCAAGCGCCGACGACGACGACACGATGGCCGCGAAGGCCGTGAAGCCGGTCACCGCCGAGCCCTGGTTACGCAGCGTGAGCTGCGAGCCATCGGGCGCCGAGATCACTTTGATGCTTTGCGTTGCGCCGACCGGAGTCGTCGCGGTCGAAGACCCTGCCGACACCACAAGGCTGTTGCCGTTATAGCGCGAGCC
>JAQGIE010000165.1 GCA_028291365.1 Rhodospirillales bacterium | reverse complement strand
CGAGCGGATAGCCCGTGACCGCGATGCAGGCGACGCCGGCCTCGGTCGCGTAGGGAACGAGGTCGAGCCCCTGGTCCAGCCCGAGATGCAGGTCGATCAGCGCCAGATCGATGCGGCGCTGTTTCAGCAGGCGCATGCCTTCGACCACGCGTGCGGCAGGCCCGACGACGTCGTGGCCGTTCGCCTCCAGCGCCGCGATATAGTCGAAGGCGCAGAGCGGATCGTGCTCGAGGAGCAACACGCGCATGGTCCGGCAACGCGCAAAAGCGACCGTAGTTCGCCCGCCAATTCTCGAATGTGCGGTGTGGTTTTCCGAGCCGCTGCGTGCCGCCTCAGTAGCGCAGCGCCGCAGCCGCCAGCACCTGGCGGGGCAGATTCTCGCGTTTGAGTGCGTGCACGCGCCCGCCATTTGACAGTGTCCACAGCGCCGCGAAGTTCAATAAATCTTCGTCATCGATCTCGGGCCGACCGTGGGCGGTCACCGTGTTCGAACTTTCGTCGAAGCGGCCCCACAATTCCTCGTCGCTGGCGATCAGCAGCGCGTCGACACGGCCGAAGCGGGCCGCGCTGACGATTTCCTCAAGACGGATCGCGACGTTGGGTTCGGCGGTGCCGAGCCGCGCGCGGATCCGCTCCTCGGCATCGTGCAGGTCGGCTTCGAACAGCGTGTGCACGATCTCGTAGGCGCGGTCATGCAGGTCGCGTGGCGCCATCGCCTGCGGATTGCCGCCGACATGCGTGCCCTGGACGCCGCCATGCCTGAGCAGCTTGCGCAGATGGCCGATCGCTTCGGGTTCACCCGCCAGCACGAGCGGCGCCGAATTCTGGTTGGCGAGCATCTCGTCGACGGCTTTGGCGACGCGCTGCAGATACGTCATGAACTCGGCTTTGCGTACCTCTTCGGGGCTTTCCAGCCCGTGCGCTTTCGGTACGCCGGGGACGGCGCCCTGCCGCGCCAGGGGCGGCCGGGCGAGCGGGTTGTATTGCTGGCCGGGCTGGAAATCGGTTTCGGCGGCGATCTCGCCCACGCTCGCCGGCAGCGACCCCGGCGTCACGTCCTCGAACGCGTAGCGTGTGCCCCGCCATAGATTGGCACCCCCGGCGGTGACCGCGAGCACGTAGAAGCGGCCGTCCCCTTCGAGCATCGGCAGCAGCGGCTTGATCCAGAAGCGCGGCCCGACCACCGCCGCTTCGCGCACCGCGACCGGCAGCGCCAGATCGCGGAACACGCCCTCGGCGATGAACAGGGCACGGGCGGGGTCGCGATGCTCGATGAAGGCTTCCGGACGAAGCAGGTTTCGCGCCGGTTCGAGCAGCTTTTCAATCGCGCGTTTGGATTGCCCGCGCGCCGCGAGGTCTGATTCAGCGCGCTGAATCAGACCGCGCAGGCGGCCGACATGCAGACCCGGATCGCGCACCGTGGGATCGGTGGCGAGATAGATCGAAACTGCGGTGGTGGTTTCGGCGACCAGCGCGGCGAGATCCTGGGCCTCGAGCATGTCGGATTTCCTCACGCGCGTGCCGAGTTGCCATTGCCGCTGCGCCAGACCTTGCTTGCGGTCGGTCCGGTATCGCCGGCGGCCTCGACATACTGAACCTTGTCGCCGCGCTGCAGCGCGTCGAATGGAATGTCGATCAGGCTCGATCGGTGAAAGTACAGAAGTCCCCCGGTATTGGTGAGCAGATAGCCGTAATCCTGGTCCGGATGCAGCTCGGCCACCTGGCCATAGACCTGCAGTTCGTGCGGTTTCACGTCACCGCGCTGTTTGTCCTGATGACGTTCGAGCTGCCGCTCGACCGCGGCGAAGGCGTTGCGCAAGGTGCTGCGGATGTCGGCGGCGAGCTGGTTGCGCACCGCCTTCTGGTGTTCGTTGGTGGAGACGAATTCCTGGCCGGGCACGCGCACCTGTACGTGTGCGAGCAGCAGGTTGGTGCCGTTAACGGGGGCGGCCGTGCCTTCGATGGCGACGCGCATCGAATAGATGCGCGGGAATCGTCGCTGCAGTTCGGCCGCGTACTCTTCGATGTCGGCTTTAAGGGTTGGGGAGGGATCGGCGCGGTGGAAGGAGATTTCGAGATGGTCCATGCAGTCTCGACGCTCCGGAGCAGCATAGGTTCCGTGATCGCGCTCTGTTCTAGTGCCGGTCGAACGCCACCGCATCTGCGAACAGAACAAAGCCGGTTCGGCGGCTTTGCCGCGAATCAGCACGCGCCGCCGCAGCCGGGTTGCCCTGGATGGCCCGGCCAATGCCTCCCGCTTGAACCCGTCGCGGGCTACAACCGCGCATGTCCGAATCAACCCTGCTCGTGGAAGTGACTCGCGGCGACGCGGTCGAAAGCCGGCACGTCGGCGCGGTCGCGATCGCCGACTCCGACGGCCGCATCCTGTTCGCCGCCGGCGACGTCGAGACGCCGGTTTTTCCGCGCTCCGCGATCAAGCCGCTGCAGGCGCTGCCACTGGTTGAAAGCGGCGCGGCCGACGCGTTCGGCGTCGATGAGATCGAACTCGCGCTCTCGTGCGCCAGCCATTCCGGCGAGCCCGCGCATGTCACGCCGGTCGGCTCCTGGCTCGGGCGTATGGGGCTCGCCGCGTCGTCGCTCGGTTGCGGCGTACATTGGCCGAGCGACGAACGCGCTTCGCGCGCGCTGGCGCGTGCCGGCCTCGAGCCCACGACGCTGCACAACAATTGTTCGGGCAAGCACACCGGCATGTTGTGCGCCTGCCTGCATCGCGGCGACGATCTCGCGACCTATCTCGAGTTCGACCATCCGGCGCAGCGCGGCTGGATCGACGTGCTGGGCGAGTTGGCCGGCCTCGATCCGCTGAAGCTGCCGCGCGGCATCGACGGTTGTTCGATTCCGACTCTGGCAATTCCGACAGCGGCGCTGGCGCGTGCCTTCGCGCGTTTTGCGTCGCCGCGCGGCTTTGCCGCGAAACGCCAGGCCGCGGTGGCTCGCGTGCAGCGCGCGATGGCGGCGGCGCCGTTCTTCGTTGCCGGCACCGATCGTTTCTGCACCTTGGCGATGGAAGCGACGCAGGGCGCGCTGCTGGTGAAGACCGGCGCCGAAGGCGTGTTCATCGCTGCGGCGCCGCGGGCCGGGCTCGGCTTCGCCCTCAAAGTTGCCGACGGCGCGACGCGCGCATCGCAAGTGGCGATGGTGGCGCTGGTGCGCCGTGGGCTGGGTGAAGATCACGCGATCAGCCGCGCCCTCGAGCCGCTGGCGACCGCGAAAATCGAAACGCGCAAAGGCGCGCAGGTTGGCGTCGTTCGCGCCGCAGGCGCGCTCGCCTGAAGCACGACCCGATCAAGCGGATCGGGTCGTGCTTTCTGACTTTTTGATCTGGCGCGTATTTCCTCCGGAAGACCGCGCTAATTCTTCGGATCCACGGCCGGCGACTTCTCGGTCGGCGGCACCACGATGTCGCGTTCGTTGCCTTGCCGTATCGGCGGCGTGCGGACCGAGGGGTCGGGCGTGGGGCCCGGATGCAACACGCCATCGCTGCGATCGAGCTTGTCGCTCAATGTCTCATCGGCGCGACGCTGGCCGGGCTCGGTCGGAATCGTGTTGTTGGTCCGCGGCGGCGACGTGTCGGGCGTAGACTTTGTGTCGGGCGGCGGTGTGGCCGCGGCGGTGCTGATCGCCAGCAGCGCAGCGGTGGCGAGGAGAAGTTTTCGCATACAAAAGAAAGCCGGCCGACCAGCGTGCGGTTCCCTGTTTCGGGCCGCAAAGCGGGCTCCCGGATTTCATGTAAACGTCCGTTAAAATACCGGAGCCGCGGCGCCCCCAGACAAAAGGAAGTCCGGAATTGAACGACTTGCCGATCCTGCAGCGCGATCATCGTTCGCTCGAAGGTCGCATCGCCTACACGTCCGACAAGCCGGACCGGCGCGGGCAGGAGCGGGGACGCGAATCCTTTCGCATCGACGTTCATGCGGATGGAAGTCGTACCTGCAGTGCCCATTGCGAGATCGACGACCGCCCGTCAGTGATGCGCGACATCGTCTATTCGCTCGATCGCGACTGGATGCCGACCGACTGTTTCGTGCGCATCGCGGTCGGCGACAAATTCATGGGATCGGGCTGGTTTCGCTTCGCCCGCGACCATGCCGAATGTGAAAGCTTCACCGCGCTCGAAGGCCGCGTCACGCAGCGCATGGATCTCGCGGCACCGCTTCGTACCTTCCAGAACCACGCCATCGCCTGCGACGCGTGGCATCTGCGGCTGTTCGATCTCAGCGCCGGGCCCGGCAGCGTGCAGGCGATCGATCCGGTGCTGCTGTCGTCACCCGATCATCGCGGTGCCACCGGCCCGATGCTGTTCAAGGTCGCAGTGCATGTCGAATTTGTCGGTCCGGAACGCATCGAGATCGCGGCCGGGACCTTCGACGCGCTGCATTTCCGCTTCGTCTCGGCGCCGGGCCTGCCGGTCGAGCATCCGCATTACGACGTCTGGTGCACCGCCGACGAGGACTGGCTGTTCCTGAAAGGCGGCGTCGCCGGGTACATGCAGACGCGCTACGAGCTGGTCGAGCTTTCCAGGCCGTGAAACGGCCTCCCGGCGGTCGTGGCTAAATAAGCGCATCCAGCAGCGCGCTGGCGCCGATGCGGAAACGATCCGGCGTCGCCCAGCCTGTGCCCAGCATCGATTCCGCCAGGGTGAAATAGGACGCCGCGTCGCGCGGCGTGCGCACGCCGCCCGAGGCTTTGAACCCCACCGGAAAACCGCTCGCATCGATCTGCGCCAGCAGGATCGAAGCGGCTTCGAGCGTGGCGCCCGGCTCGCGCCTGCCGGTCGAGGTCTTGAGGAAGTCGGCGCCGCCGTCGATCGCCACCGACGCCGCGCGCTGCAGCGCTTCGGTGGAATGGAAGGCGCCGGTTTCGAGAATGACTTTGAGCTTCACCGAGGCGCCGCATGCGTCGCGGCAGGTGCGCAAGGTGCGCGACGCGGGCGGCGCGGCGTCGGCGAGAAATCGTTTGTATGGGAAGACGATGTCGATCTCGGTGGCGCCCGCCAGCACGGCGGCCACAGTCGCGCCGTGCACCATCTCGGGCCCGTCTTCGCCGCCGGGAAAATTGATCACCGTCGCGATCGCGATCGGCGTGCCCGCCAGCGCCACCTTGGTACGCGCCACCCAGGCGGGCGGAATGCAGATCGCGGCGACGTTGCCCAACGGCGTGACGGCCCGTTTGGCGAGCGCGTCGATCGCTGCTTCGTCGATCGTGCCGTCGAGACGCGTGAGGTCGAGGCACGCGACCAGCTTCCTGCGCAGCGCCGCGTCGGGTTCACGTGCTTGACGCGCCGCTTCGACCAAAGCGCGCGTCGTGTCGTCGAGCTCGAATGGACTCATACGAGGTGATCGGGGCCGAAACTGTGGGGCAGCAGCTCGTCGAGCGTGAAGCGGGCGCGTACGGTTCCGTCTTCGCCGCAGATGATGATCGGCGTCGCGGGGTCGCCGAATTCGCGGATGCGCTGGCGGCAGCCGCCGCACGGCGTCACCAGCGCATCGCCGCCGCCGATCACCACGATGGCGCTGGCGCGGCGCTCGCCCGCATTGGCCATCTTGTCGAGCGCCGAGGCTTCGGCGCAGGTGCCGTGCGGATAGGCGGCGTTCTCGACATTGGCGCCGGGATACAGCTCGCCCGACGCGCCGCGCACGCAGGCCCCGACCTTGAACCTGGAATAGGGCGAGTAGGACCGCGTACGCGCATCGCGCGCCAGTTCGATCATGCGCGGGAGATCGGATTCGTACGTCATGCTGCACATTCCCCGCCGGCCTTCCACGCGAATTGTGAGTCAGCGGTCGCGTGGATGCCCGGGACAGTCCTGGGCATGACGGACTGAAGGATCATGACGGCACCCACGTGGCGGGATCGGCTTCGTTCTGCGTCTTCGCCGCCATGTCCTTCACCTCGTGTTTTTGTCCGTCCTCGAACGGCGGAAACCACACATAGGGGATTCCCTTCTTCTCGGCGTAGGTGAGCTGGCGCGCGAGTTTCTGCGGCGCGTGATAGGTCTCGACATTGAGGTTGCGGTCGCGCAGCTGCTTCGCCGTCGCGAGCGCCAGCATGCGCCGCTCGTCGCTCGGCAGTGCCACCAGCACCTGGGTCGGCGTCGAAGCACCGATCGGCAGGCGTCCTTCGGCATGCAGCTTGGCGAACAGCCGCGAGAAGCCGAGCGAGATGCCGACGCCGGGCAGTTTCTTGTTGATGAACGAGCCGGCGAGGTCATCGTAACGCCCGCCCGCGACCACGCTGCCGAAACCCGGATAGTCGATGAAGCGGCCTTCATAGACGCTGCCGGTATAATAGTCGAAGCCGCGCGCCAGCGAGAGATCGGCCGCGACATTGGCGACGCCGAGCGCAGCCAGCGTGTCGAGCACGGTGCTGAGTTCCTCCACACCGGTGTCGAAGATCGCGTTCGGTGCCGGCAGCAGCGCGCGCGCTTTGTCGGCCCACGCCGCGTCGCCGACCGGGATCGCGGCGAGCGCGACGGCGCGCTGGGCGGCCTGGGTTGCAGCGCCCGACGCGACCAGACCGTCGATCACGGCGCGGTCACCGATCTTGTCGCGCTTGTCGAGCCAGCGGATCGCGGCGACGCGGTCTTCGATGCCGAGCGCGGCGAGATAGCCGTCGAGAATCTTGCGGTTCGAGACGTGCAGCCGGACGTCCCCCACGCCCAACGAGGCGATCGCTTCCATCGCCACGGCGGGAATGTCGGCGTCGAACGACAGCGCCAGATTGTCGACGCCGATCACGTCGACGTCGCATTGCTGGAATTCGCGGAAGCGGCCTTCCTGCGGACGCTCGCCGCGCCACACGCGCTGCATCTGATAGCGCTTGAAGGGGAAGGTCAGCGCGTTGAAATGCTGCGCGACATAGCGCGCGAACGGCACCGTGAGGTCATAATGCAGCCCCAGCCGCGCATCCTTGGCGGTCGCCTCGTCAGCCTGCAGCCGTTCGAGGACGTAAATCTCCTTGTCGGTCTCGCCCTTGGCCAGCAGCACGTCGAGTTCTTCGACCGACGGCGTCTCGATCGACGCGAAGCCGTGGCGCTCGAAGGTGCGGCGGATCTTGTCGAGATAGGCCTGCTCCACCCGCCGCACTTCCGGCAGCAATTCGGGAAAGCCGGAGACGGGCCGGGGTCGGTAGGGGTGCGACATCGCGGAAGCCGTTGTTCTTCTTGGGTGTAGGCAGTGCCCTGCCCGTGATGTTCGCAAGCGAACTTCTCGGATATGCAGGTCACTTACCTACAGAATCCAGTGTGATTCAGATCCCAAAGTCCGAAGCGACTTCGGGATCATCACCCTGGGGCCGGCTCTTGTACCCGCCGCGCGCCGGAGCCTACAAGCGAAGGCCTCCCATGACCCAAGCTACAATCCAAGACCAGCCCATACCGCTGTCCCGCGGCGCGACCACGACCCGGCTCGGCGGCTGGGGCATCGCCACCATGCTGCTGTCGGTGCCGGTGCTGGTGCCGCTGGCGACCGTGGCCGCCGGCCTGTTCCACCAGGACCGCGAGATCTGGCAGCATCTCGTCGATACGGTGCTGGGCATCTATGTGGTCAACACGGTGCTGCTGGCGCTGTGCGTCGGCGTCGGCACGTTGCTGCTGGGCGTCGGCACCGCGTGGCTGGTGACGATGTGTCGCTTCCCGCTGTCGCGGCAGCTCAACTGGATGCTGCTGCTGCCGCTGGCGATGCCGAACTATCTCAGCGGCTACGCTTACACCGACCTGCTGCAATTCACCGGCCCGGTCCAGTCGGCGCTGCGCGCGGTGACGGGCTGGCAGCATGGCGATTACTGGGCACCCGAGATCCGCTCGCTGGGCGGCGCCGCCGTCGTCATGTCGCTGGTCCTGTATCCCTACGTCTATCTGCTGGCGCGCGCGGCCTTCCTGGCGCAATCGGTCTGCGTGCTCGAAGCGGCGCGCACCTTGGGCCGCAGCCCGTGGCGCAGCTTCGTCGAAGTGGCGCTCCCGCTGGCACGTCCCGCCATCGTCGGCGGTCTGGCGCTGGCGCTGATGGAGACGCTCGCCGACTTCGGCACCGTGTCGTATTTCGGCGTCGACACGTTCAGCACCGGCATCTACCGCACCTGGTTCGCGCTCGGCGAACCGGTGGCGGCGACGCAGCTGGCGGCGCTGCTGATGCTGTGCGTCTTCACCGTGCTGGTGTTCGAACGCGCCAGTCGCGGTCCGGCGCGCTTCGATCACACGACGCAGCGCTGGCAGGCGCTCCCGGGCTATCGCCTGCGCGGCCTTGCCGCGATCGGCGCGTTCGCGGCCTGCGTGCTGCCGCCGCTGCTCGGCTTCGCGGTGCCCGCCGCGCATCTCGCGAAATTGTCGCTGGAACAGGGCGACCAGCTGCGCCTCTCGTCCTCGTCGAACTGGCGAGCAACAGCCTGATGCTTGCCGGGCTCGGCGCCATCGTGACGACCGCGGCGGCGGTCATTCTCGCCTATGGTCTGCGGCTCGCGCCGGCGCGGCCGGTGCGCTGGGCGGCGCGTCTCGCCACGCTCGGCTACGCCATTCCGGGCGCGGTGATCGCGGTTGGGCTGATGGTGCCGTTCGCCTATTTCGACAATACGATCGACGGCTGGATGCGGACGCAATTCGGCGTGTCGACCGGATTGCTGCTCACCGGTGGCGTGTTCGCGCTGCTGTTCGCCTATCTGGTGCGCTTTCTTGCGGTCGCGGCCAACGCCACCGAAAGCGGGCTCAGCAAAGTCAGCCCGACGCTCGACGCGGCAGCACGCACGCTGGGCCGCGGTCCGACCCGCACGCTGTTCTTCATTCACCTGCCGATCGTGTGGGGCAGCGTGCTGACCGCCTTGCTGACCGTGTTCGTCGACGTCATGAAGGAACTGCCCGCGACGCTGATCGTGCGGCCGTTCAATTTCGAGACGCTGGCGACGCGCGTCTATCGGCTCGCCTCCGACGAGCGTCTCGGTGAAGCCTCCACCGCGTCGCTGCTGATCGTGGCGGTCGGGCTGGTGCCGGTCATTCTTCTGTCGCGCGCGGTGGCGGCGAGCCGTCCGGGCACCGGACAGCCGCCGCTTTGAGATCGCGATTTTGAGTCCGCAGATGCTGGCGGCGCTGCCGCGTTTCCTCGAATTCCTCGGCCTCACTTTGTCGCTCTACAATGTCGGCGTCGCCTGGACCTTGGCGGTCGTGCATTACCCGACCTGGCGCGACTTGCCGCCCGAGCGCATCGGCGCGACGGCGCGCGCGCATCTCGCACGCATGGCGATGGCGACGACGGTGCCGTCGATGTTCGCCTACATGGCCGTTGCGATGCTGGTCTGGGTGGTGCCGCATCCGGGGCCGCTATTCTATGCGGCGACGGCGGCGAACCTCGTCAACGTGCTGGTGGTCATCTGGACCTTGCTGATCGAACGTCCGTCGCTGCTGCGCCTGGCGCGCGGCTCGGCGGACATGCGCCCGTTGGGACGCGTCGTGCGCGGGTCGTTCGTGATCGCGCTCGGCTGGACGATCGAAAGTCTGATCGTGTTGTGGATTGTTCTAGGCGCGCAGCGCCTCCCGAATTTCAGCCCGTGAACTGAACTACCGGGAGCGCCGGCAGCGTTCAGCCGTCAGCGCCAGCCGGCGCGATCCATCAGTTTCAGGGCGTCGGCGTTGTTGCGGCCGAACACGGCGGCATTCATCGCGTCGGTCTTGAACTGGCCCCAGCCGGCCAACGTCGTCTGCACCGGCAGCCCGTCGCGGATCGGATATTCGTAATTCTCGTCGGCGACGAGTTTCTGCGCTTCATCCGAGGCGAGGAATTCGAGCAGCTTCACCGCATTGTCCTTGTGCGGCGCCGAGCGCACCACGCCGGCGCCCGAGATGTTCGAATGCGTGCCACGATCTTCCTGGTTGGGGAACACGACAGCGATCTTCATCGCGCGATCGTGCTCGGACGCCTTGGGCGAGTGGATCAGCCGCGCGAGATAATAATTGTTGGCCAGGGTGACGTCGCATTCGCCGGCTGCGACCGACAGGATCTGGTCGATGTCGGCGCCGCGCGGCGGCTTGGCGAGATTGGCGATCACCGCCTTGGCCCATGTCTCGGTCGCCTGCAGCCCGTCGGCCGCAATCATCGAACCGATCAGCGACTGGTTGTAGACCGCGTTCGACGAACGCAGGCAGATGCGGCCCTTCCATTTCGGATCGGCGAGGTCTTCGTAGCGTTTGATCTCGCCCGGTTGGACCTTGTCCTTGTTCACCATGATGATGCGCACGCGCTTGGTGAGGCCGTACCAAAGCCCGCCCGGTTCGCGCAACTGCGCCGGCACGAGTTGCTCCAGTTTTTCGCTGCGCACCGGCTGCAGCACGTTGGCTTCCTGCGCGCGCCACAGGCGCCCCGCGTCGACGGTGATGAAGAGATCGGCGGGGCTGTTGGCGCCCTCGGCCTTGATGCGCTGGATCAGCTTGTCGGCTTCGTCTTCGACGACGTTGACCTTGATGCCGGTTTCCTTGGTGAAGACCTCGAACAGCTTGGTGTCGGCGTCGTAGTGCCGGGCCGAATAGACGTTCACCTGCTCGGCGGCAAAGGCCGGCGTGGCGGCGGCCAGGAGCAGGGCGGCCCAGGAGAAGAAGACGGCGAGGGGGAGGCGACGCATGGCGATCCAGCGAAAATGAGAATTGTTCGCAGAACCTGCCAAGGCGCAGCATCCGGGTCAAGGGAGGGGTAAGTAGATGGAATCCAAGGAAATGCCCGCGGTCGGCGGGGTGCTGGAGACCTCGATCTATGTCGACGACCTCGATCGGGCGATCGAGTTCTACGGCCGCGTCCTGGGCGTTTCGCACATGACCTTGGGCGATCGCGGAGCCTCGTTCGATTTCGGGCCCGGCAGCGTCTTGCTGATCTGGCGGCGCGGCGCGTCAGCCCGCGACAATGAAGATTATCCCGGCGGCATGATCCCGGGCCATGACGGCAGCGGTCCGCTGCATCTCGCGTTCAAGATCCCGACCGACACGTACGATGCGTGGAAAGAACGTCTCGAGCGTCTGGGCATCGCCGTGCGCAGCGAAGTGCGCTGGGCGCGCGGCGGACGCAGCCTCTATTTCGATGATCCCGAGGGACACGTGCTCGAACTGGCGACGCCGGGCGTGTGGCCGAATTACTGACGGCGCTTCATCGCCAGCGGCAGCGGCGTGTCGAACAGCGAGGGCGCGTCGCTGGTCCGGGCGCCTTCGATCGACAGCAGCTTGAGCTTGGTGGTGACGCCGCCGGGCGCCGAGAAACCGCCGCCTTTGCCGCTCGCCGCCAGCACGCGGTGGCAGGGCACGATCACCGGAATCGGATTCTCACCCAGGGCCCGACCGACCGCCCGCGCCGCGCCGGGATCGTTCAGGCGCTGCGCGATCTCGCCATAGGTCAGCACTTCACCGGGCGGAACGGCACGGATGATGTCATAGACCCGGCGATTGAATGCCGGCGTCGCATCGAGATCGCAGTCGACGAAGTTCAGGTCGATCTTCTCGCCGCGCATCAACGCCACCACCGCGTCGATGACGCGTTGCACGTCGGCGGTGGGCGCCGTCGCCACCGCTTCGGGAAAGCGGCGATGCAACCGTGCGCGGCTGGCCTTGTCGGTCGCCTCAGGCAGATGGAAGCCGATGATCCGCTCGCCGCGCCAGACGATGCCGCAGGCGCCGATCGCCGTGTCGAACATGTGGAAATGCTGCGTCGTCATTGCTCGATCCTATCATGACGGCGGGCCGATTTCCGGCGGAATCCGGCCTCGTTCACCGTATGTGGCGACGGGCCCGTTCGCGACGACCTGATTGTTGCGTTTGCCTATCTGGTGCGCGCGATGAGCGCCTGCGCCGCCGCCGGGGCGCGTTCCTTGGCGCCCGAAATCACGTAGCAGAACACGTCGTTGCCGGTGGCCGCGCTCTTCTTCAGCACGCCGGCCCAGCGATCGAGATCGGCCTCGGCATAGCCGGTTTCGATGTCGGGTTGCGAGCGTTGCAGGCGCAGATACGAGAAGTCCGCCGTGTCCTGGTCGATGTCGGGATAGGTGTCGTGATCGGCGCGCACCAGCGCGACATTGTGGGCGCGCAGCAGCGGCCACAATTTGGCATCGTTGAAACTCGGATTGCGCACTTCGAGCGCGTGCTGAAAGCCTTTCGGCATCAGGCCGAGATAGTCGGCGATCTCTTCCTCGTCGAACTTCTTGGTCGGCGCCAGCTGCCATAGGATCGGGCCGAGCTTCTTGTCCAGCTCGGCGACGCCGCTGTCGAAGAAGCGGTCGATCGATTCCGCCGCGTCGCGCAGATCCTTGCGGATCACCATGAAGCGCGACGCCTTGACCGAAAAGACGAAGTCATCCGGCGTCTCGTCGCGCCATTTGCGGAACGTCTGCGGCTTCTGCGAGCTGTAATAGGTGCCGTTGATCTCGATCGAGGTCAGCGCGCGCGAGGCGAATTCAAGCTCGCGCACTTTCGACAGCTTCTTGGGAAAAAACACGCCGTTGCGCCACGGCTCGTAGGTCCAGCCGCCGACGCCGATGCGGATCTTGCCGGTCCTGGCACCGGCAGGGGCGGCGGGCGTTTTCGCTTTGGTCATGTGGCGGAGTTCAGCTCGCTTCTTCTTGGGTGGCGTAGAGTTTCACGACGTCGTGCAGGAACGCGCGCCCCTCATACAACGACTGGACGCGGATATGTTCGTCCAGCCCGTGTATGCCGCTGCCTTCGGGCCCCGCGAACATGCCGCTCAGCCCATAGGTCGGGATCCCGGCCTGGTTGAGGAAGCGCCCGTCGGTCGCGCCCGTGCTCATGGCCGGAATCAGCGGCACGCCCGGCCACAATCTGGCGGCGACCTGCGTTGCGGGGCCGAGGATCTGGTTGCTCAGCGACGGGACCGGCGCGGTGAAGCCGGGCGCCCCGACCGCGGTGATCTCGATCGACGGATCGGCCAGCACCTTCACCAAAGTCTGGCGCACATCCGCCATCGAAACGCCGGGCAGCACACGGCAATTGACGTTGGTGCGCACCCGTTGCGGCAGCGCATTGGGCGCGTGACCGCCTTCGATCTCGGTCGCGACGCAGGTCGTGCGCATCATCGAGTTGCGCACCGGATCGCGCGCGAGGCGCGCCGCCGCTTCAGCGTCCGAGGTCGCGGCGACCGCTTTCAGGTCGGCGGCGGTGGTGCTGCTTTCGACCTCGGCGGTGTGTTCGAAATTGAGCTTGGTGGCCTCGTTGATCGCGATCGGGAAGTCGTAGGCTTCGAGCCGCGTCAGCGCCGCCGCGAGGTGATAGAGCGGGTTGTTGCCCTTGCCCGGACGCGATGAATGCCCGCCTGGTCCGGTCGCTTCGAGCTGGAAGTCCTGATAGATCTTTTCGCCCGCCTGCACGTCGACCGCGATGCGTTTGCCGTCCTTGTCGAGCCGGCCGCCGGCGCCTTCATTGAGCGCGAAAGCCGCGTCGACCCAGGCGCGATGATGTTCGACGAGATATTTGGCGCCGTCGAAATCGTGGGGCGTTTCCTCGCCGCAGGTCAGCGCGAGCTTGATGTCGCGCTTGGGTTTGAACCCGTCTCGTTTGTAGCGGATCATGCTGTCGGTGAAGACCGCTGCCATCGCCTTGTCGTCGCTGGCGCCGCGCCCATAGAAGATGCCGTTCTCTTCGGTGAGCTTGAACGGATCGCGCTTCCAGTCGGCGCGCCTGGCTTCGACCACGTCGATATGCGCCAGCAGCAGGATCGCTTTTGCCTGTTTGTCGGTGCCGTGCAGCACCGCGACCAGGTTGCCTTTGTTGGGCAGGCCCGGCGGCACGATCACCGCCATGTCCTTGTCGCCATAGCCGGCCGCCTTGAGCCGAGTCTGCATCGCCTTGGCCGCGTCGGTACAGCTGCCCACCGACAAGGTCGTGTTGATCTCGACCAGCTCCTTGTAGAGCGCGCGAAAGGCGGCGAGATCGGGTGAGGGCGGTGTCTCGGCCAAAGCCGGCACGGTGAATGCGACGGCAGCGAACGACAGCAAGCCAGATGCAATTTTCACGACGCGGCACTCCCCTGTTTCGCGGGCGAGTGTTTCGATCCTGCCCGAAGCGGTCAAGCGCTGCAGGACTTTGTTGCCCCGTCGTCGGCGGCAGCAACCACTCCGCGACGCGCGATCTGCGTCAGGCCGGCTGGCCGATCCCCGCATTCCGCAGCGCCGTCTCGATGTCGGTGAGCGCGGCGGGGTCTTCGATGGTCGCGGGCATGGCATAGTCGGTGCGGTCTGCGATCTTGACGATGGTGCCGCGCAGGATCTTGCCCGAACGGGTCTTGGG
>JAQGIE010000164.1 GCA_028291365.1 Rhodospirillales bacterium | reverse complement strand
TCATCAAGGAAGTCCGTGCGATCACGCAGCTCGGCCTGACCGAAGCCAAGACGCTGGTCGAGTCGGCTCCCAAGGCCGTCAAGGAAGGCGTGTCGAAGGACGAAGCCGAGAAAATCAAGAAGCAGCTTGAAGAAGCCGGCGCCAAGGTCGATATTAAGTAACGTGTCGTTCATCACGACGTACTGAATAGTCAGACAGACGCAGCACCGGTGGCTCTCCCCAGGGTCGCCGGTGTTGTCGTCCTTTTGCCGTTTCCGCCTGTGCTTTAGCCCAGGCGACGGACGGGACCGGGGATAGGCCGTGGACAGACGGTTCGGAACCCGCGCTCCCGCCCAAGGGTGACCTGAAGCCGTAAACGCGGCTGTCACCGCCAAGGTTTCCGCTCCGCCTGTCCGCGGGGCTCCGATGACATACCGCCGGAGTCCCAGTCCCAATGGCCGATACTGCCGCTATCCGCTCGTTCTCGGGTTCGAAGCGCATCCGCAAGACGTTCGGGCGCATCCCCGAAGTCACCGAGATGCCGAACCTCATCGAGGTCCAGCGCTCGTCCTACGAAAAATTCCTCCAGATGGATGTGCTTCCGGAGAAGCGCACCATCACCGGTCTGGAAGAAGTCTTCCGTTCGGTCTTCCCGATCCGCGACTTCAGCGAGCGCGCTGAACTCGACTTCGTGAAGTACGAACTCGAGCCGCCGAAATACGACGTCGACGAGTGCCAGCAGCGCGGCATGACCTATGCGGCGCCGCTCAAGGTGACGCTGCGCCTGTCGGTGTTCGACGTGGACGAGGATACCGGGCTCCGTTCCATTCGGGACATCAAGGAGCAGGACGTTTACATGGTCGACATGCCGTTGATGACCAACAACGGCACCTTCGTCGTCAACGGCACCGAGCGCGTCATCGTCAGCCAGATGCACCGTTCGCCGGGCGTCTTCTTCGACCATGACAAGGGCAAGACGCATTCGAGCGGCAAGTATCTCTTCGCCGCCCGCGTCATTCCGTATCGCGGTTCGTGGCTCGACTTCGAATTCGACGCCAAGGACCACGTCTACGTTCGTATCGACCGTCGCCGCAAACTGCCGGTGACGACGCTGCTCTACGCGCTCGATGCGAAAGAGACCGAAAGCTACCGAACCCGCATCAAACAGACCGGCGAAGAGCTCGACCGTCGTGCCATCAACGGCATGACGCGCGAAGAGATTCTGTCGGCCTTCTACGACACCGTCACCTACGTGCGCGTCGGCGAGAACGCGGTCGTGCCGGTGGTCGAAGAGGCGCCCGATGCGCCGGTTGCCAAGAAGACGACCAAGAAGACCGCTTCGAAGAGCGCTTCGAAGACGGCGTCCAAGACCGCATCGAAGAAGGCTGCCGCTGTCCCGGCCGTCTCGACCGATGAAGTCGGCCTCAAGGGCTGGAAGACGTCGTTCGACCCCGAGCGCATGCGCGGCGTCAAGCTGACCAGCAACCTGGTCGACGCCGACACCGGTCAGGTCGTTGCCGAGATCGGCGACAAGATCACGCCGCGCAAGGCCAAGGCTCTGCAGGAGCAGGGTCTGAAGTTCGTCTACGTCACCGGCGACGAGCTGGTCGGCCGTTACCTGTCCACCGACATCATCGATGAGTCGAACGGCATCGTGCTGCACGAAGCCGGCGACGAGCTGACTCTGGCCGACGTCGAGAAGCTGTCGCAGATGGGCGTGCGCGAGCTGCCGCTGCTGGCGATCGACCACATCACCGTCGGTGCGTATCTGCGCAACACGATGGCGATCGACCGCAACGCCACCCGCGAAGACGCGCTGATCGACATCTATCGCGTCATGCGCCCGGGCGAGCCGCCGACTCTGGAGTCGGCCGAAACGTTGTTCAGCGGCCTGTTCTTCGACCAGGAACGCTACGACCTGTCGGCCGTCGGCCGCGTGAAGATGAACTCACGCCTCGGGTTCCAGACCGACGACCAGGTTCGCGTGCTGCGCAAGGAAGACGTCCTGTCGATCCTGCGCACGCTGATCGAACTCAAGGACGGTCGCGGCGAAATCGACGACATCGACAATCTCGGCAATCGCCGCGTGCGTTCGGTCGGCGAGTTGATGGAGAACCAGGTCCGCGTCGGCCTGCTGCGCATGGAACGTGCGATCCGCGAGCGTATGAGCTCGGTGGATATCGACACGGTCATGCCGCACGACATGATCAACGCCAAGCCGGCTGCTGCCGCGGTGCGCGAGTTCTTCGGCTCGTCGCAGCTGTCGCAGTTCATGGACCAGACCAACCCGCTGTCCGAGATCACGCACAAGCGTCGTCTCTCGGCGCTCGGGCCGGGCGGTCTGACGCGCGAGCGTGCCGGCTTCGAAGTGCGCGACGTGCACCCGACGCATTACGGCCGCATCTGCCCGATTGAGACGCCGGAAGGCCCGAATATCGGTCTGATCAACAGCCTCGCGACCTATGCCCGCGTCAACCAGTACGGCTTCATCGAAAGCCCGTACCGCAAGGTGAAGGACTGCAAGGTCACCGACGAGGTCGTGTACCTGTCGGCGATGGAAGAGAGCCGTCACACGATCGCGCAGGCGAACGCCAATCTCGACAAGGCCGGCAAGTTCGCCGACGACCTGGTCTCGGCGCGCGCCTCGGGCGATTACATGATGGTCCGCCCCGAAGCGATCGACCTGATCGACGTTTCGCCGAAGCAGATCGTGTCCGTCGCCGCGGCGTTGATCCCGTTCCTCGAGAACGACGACGCCAACCGTGCGCTGATGGGCTCGAACATGCAGCGCCAGGCGGTGCCGCTGTTGCAGGCCGACGCGCCGCTGGTCGGCACCGGCATGGAAGGCACCGTCGCACGTGACTCGGGCGCGGCGATCACCGCGCGCCGTACCGGCGTGGTCGACCAGATCGATGCCACCCGCATCGTCGTTCGCGCGACCGAGGAGCAGGACTCCGCGGCCCCGGGCGTCGACATCTACAAGCTGCGCAAGTTCCAGCGTTCGAACCAGAACACCTGCATCACCCAGCGTCCGCTGGTGCGTGTCGGCGATCAGGTTCGTGCCGGCGACATCATCGGCGACGGTCCTTCGACCGAGTTCGGCGAGTTGGCGCTGGGCCGGAACGTGCTCGTCGCGTTCATGCCGTGGAATGGCTACAACTTCGAAGACTCGATCCTGATCTCGGAGCGCATCGTTCGCGATGACGTGTTCACTTCGATCCACATCGAAGAGTTCGAGGTCATGGCCCGCGATACGAAGCTGGGTCAGGAAGAAATCACGCGCGACATTCCCAATGTCGGCGAAGAAGGCCTGAAGGCGCTCGACGAAGCCGGCATCGTCTATATCGGTGCCGAGGTGAAGCCGGGCGACGTGCTGGTCGGCAAAGTCACGCCCAAGGGCGAAAGCCCGATGACGCCGGAAGAAAAGCTTCTGCGCGCCATCTTCGGCGAGAAGGCCAGCGACGTGAAGGACACGTCGCTGCGTGTTCCGCCGGGCGTGCAGGGCACCGTCGTCGAAGTGCGCGTCTTCTCGCGTCGCGGCGTCGACAAGGACCAGCGCGCACTGCAGATCGAAGCGGCGGAAATCGAACGTCTCGCCAAGGATCGCGACGACGAGTTGCGCATTCTCGAGCGCTCGTTCTACGGCCGCCTGAAAGAGGTGCTGATCGGCCACAAGGCCGTGACCGGCCCCAAGGGCTTCAAGCCCGGCAAGCCGGTCACCGAAGCCGACCTGTCGGCCCTGACCCAGGGTCAGTGGCGCCAGATCGGCGTCGATGACGAGAAGACCATGTCGGCCATCGAGTCGATGGGCGGCACGTTCGACCAGGCGGTGTCGGATCTGAAGGCGCGCTTCGAGAACAAGGTCGAGAAGCTGCAGCGCGGCGACGAGCTGCCGCCCGGCGTGATGAAGATGGTCAAAGTGTTCGTCGCGGTGAAGCGCAAGCTGCAGCCGGGCGACAAGATGGCCGGCCGTCACGGCAACAAGGGTGTCGTCTCGCGCATCGTGCCGGTCGAAGACATGCCGTATCTCGAAGACGGCACGTCGGTCGATCTGGTGCTGAACCCGCTGGGCGTGCCGTCGCGCATGAATGTCGGTCAGATTCTCGAGACCCATCTCGGATGGGCCTCGGCGCGTCTCGGCCGTCAGATCGGCGAGCTGGTCACCAAGTACCAGGCCAACGGCAAGGACTCCGGTCCGCTGCGTGCGAAGTTGAAAGAGGTCTACGGCGAGGACGTCTACCAGACCGACATCGCCTCGCTCGATGACGCTGAAGTCGTCGAGATGGGCCACGACCTTCGCGGCGGCGTGCCGATTGCGACGCCGGTGTTCGACGGTGCGCGTGAGGACGACATCAACCGCATGCTGACGATGGCCGGTCTGGCGACGTCGGGTCAGGTCACCCTGACCGACGGCCGTACCGGTGAGTCGTTCGATCGCAAAGTGACGGTCGGCTACATCTACATGCTGAAGCTGCACCATCTCGTCGACGACAAGATCCATGCTCGTTCGATCGGCCCGTACTCGCTCGTCACGCAGCAGCCGCTGGGTGGCAAGGCGCAGTTCGGCGGTCAGCGCTTCGGCGAAATGGAGGTCTGGGCGCTCGAAGCGTACGGCGCCGCCTACACGCTGCAGGAAATGCTGACCGTGAAATCGGACGACGTCGGCGGCCGTACCAAGGCCTACGAAGCGATCGTGCGCGGCGAAGACAATTTCGAGATCGGCATACCCGAGTCCTTCAACGTCCTCGTGAAGGAATTGAAGTCGCTCGGCCTGAACGTCGATCTCAAGCAGCGCTCGTTCTGATTACGGGCGCGGGAGCAAGACCATGAATGAACTGATGCAGATCTTCGGGCAGGTTTCTGGCCCGCAGAGCTTCGACCAGATCAAGATCGCGATCGCGAGCCCGGAGCAGATCCGCTCGTGGTCGTTCGGCGAAATCAAAAAGCCGGAAACGATCAACTACCGCACGTTCAAGCCGGAACGTGACGGCCTGTTCTGTGCCCGTATCTTCGGGCCGATCAAGGACTACGAGTGCTTGTGCGGCAAGTACAAGCGGATGAAATACAAGGGCATCATCTGCGAGAAGTGCGGCGTCGAAGTCACCTTGCAGAAGGTGCGCCGCGAGCGGATGGGCCATATCGAACTGGCGTCGCCGGTGGCGCACATCTGGTTGATGAAGTCGCTGCCGAGCCGTATCGGCCTCATGCTCGACATGACGCTGAAGGAGCTCGAGCGGGTTCTCTATTTCGAGAACTACATCGTCATCGAACCCGGCATGACGGATCTGAAGATGCGTCAGCTGATGGGCGAGGAGGAGTTCATCCGCGCCCAGGAAGAGTACGGCGATGAAGCCTTCGAAGCCGGCATCGGCGCCGAAGCGCTGAAGAAGCTGCTCGAGCGCGTCGACCTCGAAGCCGAGCGCATCACCGTGCGCGAAGAGCTGAAAGAGACGTCGAGCGAGGCCAAGCGCAAGAAGCTGGTCAAGCGTCTGAAGCTGATCGAGGCGTTCCTCGAGTCGGGCACGCAGCCGTCATGGATGATCCTGGACGTCGTCCCGGTCATTCCGCCGGAACTGCGCCCGCTGGTTCCGCTCGATGGCGGCCGCTTCGCGACCTCGGACCTGAACGACCTCTATCGCCGCGTCATCAACCGCAACAACCGCCTGAAGCGCCTGATCGAACTGCGCGCGCCCGACATCATCGTGCGCAACGAAAAGCGCATGCTGCAGGAAGCGGTGGACGCGTTGTTCGACAACGGCCGTCGCGGCCGCGTCTTCACCGGCGCCAACAAGCGCCCGTTGAAGTCGCTGTCGGACATGCTGAAGGGCAAGCAGGGTCGCTTCCGTCAGAACCTGCTCGGCAAGCGCGTCGACTATTCGGGCCGTTCGGTGATCGTGGTCGGTCCCGAGCTGAAGCTGCACCAGTGCGGTCTTCCGAAGAAGATGGCGCTCGAGCTGTTCAAGCCGTTCATCTACCACAAGCTCGAACTGTACGGCATGGCGTCGACCGTGAAGGCCGCCAAGCGCATGGTCGAGAAGGAACGTCCGGAAGTTTGGGACATCCTCGAAGAGGTGATCCGCGAACATCCGGTGCTGCTGAACCGCTCGCCGACGCTGCATCGCCTGGGTATCCAGGCTTTCGAACAGACGTTGATCGAAGGCAAGGCGATCCAGCTGCATCCGCTGGTCTGCACCGCCTTCAACGCCGACTTCGACGGCGACCAGATGGCCGTGCACGTTCCGCTGTCGCTCGAAGCGCAGCTGGAAGCGCGCGTGCTGATGATGTCGACCAACAACATCCTCAGCCCGGCCAACGGCAAGCCGATCATCGTGCCGAGCCAGGACATCGTGCTGGGCCTCTACTATCTGTCGATGCAGCTCGACGGGCAGGTGGGCGAAAATTCGATCTTCACCGGCATCGGTGAAGTGCAGCACGCGATCGAAGCCAAAGCCGTGACGCTGCATTCGAAGATCAAGGCGCGTTGGCCGATGACGCAGCCGGACGGTTCGTCCAAGAACGAGACGATCGAGACCACGCCGGGCCGCATGTTGCTGGGCGAGATCCTGCCGCGTCACCCGAACGTGCCGTTCAAGCTGGTCAACCGCATCCTGACCAAGAAGGACGTGACCAACGTCATCGACGCCGTCTACCGCCACTGCGGTCAGAAGGAGACGGTGATCTTCTGCGACCGCATGATGACGCTGGGCTTCGGCCACGCGTGCAAGGCGGGCATTTCGTTCGGCAAGGACGATCTGATCATTCCGGAAGCCAAGCAGCGCCTGGTCGCTGAAGCGCAGGACAAGGTCAAAGAGTACGAGCAGCAATACACCGACGGTCTCATCACCAAGGGTGAGAAGTACAACAAGGTCGTCGATATCTGGTCGTCCTGCACCGATCGCGTCGCCGACGAGATGATGAAGGGCATGCAGCGCTTCGACGCCAAGAAGGGCGTCAACGCGGTGTACATGATGGCCCACTCGGGTGCGCGTGGTTCGGCCGCGCAGATCCGTCAGCTCGCCGGCATGCGCGGCCTGATGGCGAAGCCGTCGGGTGAAATCATCGAGACGCCGATCATCTCGAACTTCAAGGAAGGCCTCTCGGTTCTCGAATACTTCAACTCGACCCACGGCGCCCGTAAGGGTCTCGCGGACACCGCGTTGAAGACCGCGAACTCGGGCTACCTGACTCGTCGTCTGGTCGACGTGGCGCAGGACGCGATCATCACCAAGGACGATTGCGGCACCGTACGCGGCATCACCACCAAGTCGGTGATCGACGGCGGCGAACTCGTGGTCAGCCTGGCCGAGCGCATTCTCGGCCGCACGACCGCGGTCGACGTGCTCGATCCGCTGTCGGGCAAAGTGCTGGTCCCGGCCCGCACCATCCTCGACGAAGAGACGTCCGAGCTGATCGAGAAGGCCGGCATCGATGCCGTGCTGATCCGTTCGGTGCTGACCTGCGAAGCCCCGGTCGGTATCTGCGGCAAGTGCTATGGCCGCGATCTGGCGCGCGGCACGCAGGTGAACGAAGGCGAAGCGGTCGGCGTGATCGCGGCGCAGTCGATCGGCGAGCCGGGCACCCAGCTCACGATGCGTACGTTCCACATTGGTGGTGCGGCCCAGCGTGGCACGGAAGTCAGCTCGGTCGAGGCGACCTTCGACGCGACGGTGAAGATCAACAACCGCAACGTCGTGAAGAACTCGTCCGGCGTGCTGGTGGTGATGGGCCGCAACACGGAACTCATCCTGGTGGACGAGAACCGTCTGGAGCGCGCCAAGCATCGTCTGCCGTATGGCGCCAAGCTGCTGGCCGACGACAAGGTCAAGGTGAAGAAAGGCGAGAAGCTCGCCGAGTGGGATCCCTACACGATCCCGATCCTCACCGAGCGCGACGGTGTCGGTGCCTATGTCGATCTGGTCGAAGGCGTGTCGATCCGCGAAGTCATGGACGAAGCCACCGGCATTTCGTCCAAGGTGATCACGGACTGGCGCCAGCAGTCGCGCGGCAACGATCTGAAGCCCCGCATCGCCCTCAAGGACGCCAAGGGCAAGGTCATCAAGCTGCCGTCGGGTCTCGACGCGAACTACTACATGAGCGTCGACGCCATTCTGTCGATCGAGAACGGTACCTCGGTGAAGGCCGGCGACGTGCTGGCGCGTATCCCGCGCGAGTCGTCGAAGACCCGCGACATCACCGGCGGTCTGCCTCGCGTCGCCGAACTGTTCGAAGCGCGCCGTCCCAAGGACTTCGCGATCATCTCGGACATCGACGGACGGGTTGAGTTCGGCAAGGACTACAAGGCCAAGCGCCGTATCCTTGTGTACCCGAACGACGGCGCCGAGCCGCGCGAGTACCTGATCCCGAAGGGCAAGCATCTCGCGGTGCACGAAGGCGACTACGTCCAGAAGGGCGACGCGCTGATGGACGGCAACCCGGTGCCGCACGACATCCTGACCGTGATGGGTGTCGAGGCGTTGGCCGAGTATCTCATCAACGAGATCCAGGACGTCTACCGACTGCAGGGCGTGAAGATCAACGACAAGCACATCGAGGTCATCGTCCGTCAGATGCTCCAGAAGGTGGAGATCGAGGACGGCGGCGACACGACGCTGCTGGTCGGCGAACAGGTCGATCGCGACGAGTTCGATCACGAGAACGAAAAGGTGATCGCCGACAAGCTGAAGCCGGCGCGCGGCCGTCCGGTTCTGCAGGGCATCACCAAGGCGTCGCTGCAGACCCGCAGCTTCATCAGCGCCGCGTCGTTCCAGGAAACGACTCGCGTGCTGACCGAAGCGGCCGTCAACGGCAAGGTCGATACGCTGGAAGGCTTGAAGGAAAACGTGATCGTCGGGCGTCTGATCCCGGCGGGCACGGGTGCGGTGGTCAATCGCCTGAAGGCGGTTGCGGCCGAACGCGACAAGTCGGCCAACGTGATCAACGCCGAGCGTCAGAAGCAGATCGAAGCGCCGGCTCCGGCACTGCCCGACGTCGCGTAGGTCCGAAGACGCATATCAACGGCAACGGCCGCCCGGGCAACCGGGCGGCCGTTTTCGTTTGGTCCTACCGCCAAGGGTGAAGTGGTCCTCGTGGGGGCGGTGCCGGTTGGGCCTTCTGATCCAGCCCGCCGCAGGAGACAAACCAATGACCAGCGCCGCCCTTGCGATCGATGCGTCGCATGATTTCGATTTCTTCACCGGCACCTGGAACGTGCAGCATCGCAAGCTGAAGCAGCGCCTCGCCGCCAATGACGCGTGGGAATTGTTCAGCAGCGTCTCGCACGCGCGGCCGCTCGCGGGCGGACTCGGCAATATGGATGAAACGGATCTGCCGGGCGCACATGGCATGACGATCCGCCTGTTCGACCCCAAGCGGCAGCTCTGGTCGCTGCATTGGGTCAGCACGCTCGACCCGGCCATGGATCGCAATCCGGTCGTCGGCCGCTTCGACGGACCGGTGGGCGAGTTCTTTGCCGACGACATGTTCGAGGGCAAGAAGATCCGCGTGCGCTACACCTGGACCGTTCGCGACAAGAACAACGTGCAGTGGGCGCAGGCTTTTTCGCCTGACGGCGGCAAGAGCTGGGAAACCAACTGGACGATGGACTTCACGCGCGTCGCGCCGTGAGAGGGTGCGTGTAAGAAGCGAAAAGGCCGCGGGAGCGATCCGCGCGGCCTTTTCTTTGCGTGCTCGGCCTCAGATCAGGCGGCGGCGTCGAACGGGAAGTTCGGCGTGCGCAGATCGGCGAAGCAGCGGCTGCAGGTGGTGCGCTCGCCATGGCGCTGCTGCTCCATCTGCTTGCGCAGCGTGTTGCGCGCCAGGCTGGTCAGCGTTTCTTCGAAACTTTCCTGGGCGAGATTGCCGATCGGTTCGAGTCGTTGGAAATCCTGACAGCAGGCCAGAACCGTGCCGTCGCAATCGACGATCAGGTCGTCGGCAATGTCGCCGCCGCAACGAAGCCGTTGCGGCTTCAGCGCCAGGCTGTTGAACAGGCTGCGATCTTCGGCGCAGCGGCTGATCAGCGGATCGAACTCGACGCGAATGGCACCACGCGACAGGAACCAGTCGCGGATGGCGGCGGCCTCGCCGAGATTCTTGCGGCTGATCGGCACGCTCACATGCACCATGCCGGGGAAGGTTTCGAGCATCTCTTCATATTTCGGGAAGACGCGCTCGGCGCGCAGCGGCCGCATCAGATCGTCATAGACCTCGGGTATCAGCGATTCGCAGTGCAGCGACATGCTGCTCGCCAGTTCGCGCAGCACCGAATGCTTGGCTTTGTTGAACGCCGCGCCGTTGCTGTTGACCGACAATTCGACGTCCGGAAGCCGTTCACGCAGATAGGTGGCGCGTTCGACCACCAACGGATCGACCAGCCCGTCGCCGAACAGACCGAACGCGACTTGTCCGTCGACCGGCAGCGCATGGTCGACGATGCCGTCGACGATCTTGCGAAAGATCTCCATCGGCATCGGCGTGCGCGGATTGTGCGCGGTTTCGGCTTTGCCGGTGGGGCAGTGGATGCACGACGCGTTGCACGTGCCCGTGGTGCCGAGAATGACGTAGCGCACGCGTTTCAGATCGCCTTCGCGGCGCGGCGCCAGCTTGCGCAACTCACGCTTGGCGAGACTGTGTTCCGGGTCGAGCTGCAGCACGGTCCGGAAGGCGGCCTTGGCGACCAGCGGGTGTTTCCGCCAGCGTCCCCACAGGCCGACATGGACGGCGAATGGAATGATCCGGCTGCGTACCAAGCTCATGCCTGCCTCCAAAGGGCGCTCACGACAGAACGCGAGTGTCCCCGTGATGGCTCCAGCGCGGACGATGAAGTGGTCCTCGCCCAGCCCGGCGCCAGCCACTCATCTACTCCGGTAACCACGGGGAGTGAAGCTGATGTCTCGTTCATTTTTGTGCGGCGCAGCGCTTGGCCTGATCGTCCTGGCGCTTGCCCCGATGCCGCTGGCCGCGGAGGCGACCAAGGCGGCCGGCGCCGCGGTCGCGGTGGACGCGTCGCATGACTTCGATTTCCTGATCGGCGCGTGGAAGTCCGAACAGCACAAGCTCAAGAAGCGGCTGGCCAACAACACTGAATGGACGGGCTTCTCGTCCGAGCTGCGGGTGCGAAAGCTGCCGGCGGGGATGGGCAATATCGACGAGCTCGATATGCCGAACGCGACCGGCCTGACCATCCGTCTGTTCGATCCCAAGCGGCAGCTCTGGTCGATTTATTGGATCGCCAGCAACGATCCGGTGATGGATACCAACCCGGTTGTCGGCCGCTTCAACGGTCCGGTCGGCGAGTTCTTTGCCGACGACGAATTCGAAGGGAAGAAGATTCGCGTCCGCTACACCTGGACGATGATCGACAAGGACCGGGCGAGCTGGGCCCAAGCCTTCTCGCCCGATGGCGGCAAGAGCTGGGAGACCAACTGGAAGGCGGAGTTCACGCGCGTTTCGTCGTGAGACGACTCAGGACGTGACCTCTTCCTGGCCGTGATAGTCGTCTTCGACGGTACGATCTGCGCCGCGCCGCATGCCGAGCGCGTCGCAGATCGGCGTCAAGATCAGCGCAACGGCAAGGTTGAGCAGAAAGGCCCAGATCGCGGCGTAGGCCGATAGCGCCACGCCGAACATGGTGACCGTCACGACCGATTTGAGCCCAGCGCCGAACACCATCGCCGTGCCGGACGCCACGCCGAGCACGAGGCCCAACAACAGCGCCAACGGATGCAGGCGACGCGTGAACAGGCCGAAGACGATGGCCGGGAATGTCTGCAGGATCCACACGCCGCCGAGCAGCTGCAGGTCGATCGCGTATTGCAGCGGCAGGAACAGGATGAAGGCCAGCGCGCCGACTTTCACGATCAGCGACGTGATCTTGGCAACGCGGCTTTCCTGCTGCGGCGTGCAATCCGGGTTGAGCCACTGGCGATAGACGTTGCGCGTGAACAGATTGGCCGCCGCGATCGACATGATCGCTGCGGGCACCAGCGCGCCGATCGCGATCGCGGCGAAACAGAAGCCGACGAACCAGCTGGGAAATACGCGAAGCAACAGGTCGGGCACCGCCATGTTCGGCGTGCCGGGCGTGATGCCCGCGGCCAGCGTCATCAATCCGAGCAGCGCGATCAGGCCGAGCAGGAAGGTGTAGGCGGGCAGCAGCGCCGCGTTGCGCTTGATCACGCGCCCGCTCGATGAGGCGAGGATCGACGTCACGGTGTGCGGATACATGAAGGCCGCGAAGGCGGAACCGAGCGCGAGCGACGCGTAGGGCAGGAATGAGCTTTGCGGCAGGATCAGCGCGCCGGGCGGTGTCTTCGCCGCGAGCGCTTCTCCGGCGCGCCGGAAAATCTCGCCATAGCCGCCCAATTCGATCGGAACGATGATCACCGCCGCGAGCACCATCGTGTAGATCATCAGATCTTTGACGAAGGCGATCAGCGCCGGCGGGCGTGACGAAGCCGTGCCGCTTCGCCACCGACCACAGTCGCGGCATCACCAGAAACACGAACGGATAGACGATGATCGTGTAGGGCAGCGCGAAGAAGCCTTGCGCGCCGACGCCATAGACGAGCGCCGGCACGGCGATGACCGTGTAGGCGGTATAGAAGTCGCCGCCGATCAAAAACCAGGTGACGAGCGTGCCGAAGCGGCGGCCGGCCAGACCCCATTCGTCGAGCTGATCGAGATCGCCGCGCCGCCAGCGCGCCGCGATGAAACCGAGGATGGTCACCAGTGCGAAGAAGAACGCGAAGACGAGGAGCGCCGTGACGTCGAGCGGATGACTCATGGTGCGCGCCGCGTCAGCAGATGCACGAAGGCGGTGAGGACCGCGCTCACCAGCACCCAGGCGAACTGGTACCAGTAGAAAAACGGAAAGCCGAACAATGTTGGTTCGGCCTTGGCGTACAGGCCGGGCCACAGCAGCCCGACATAGGGTAGCAGCAACAGCGCATGCGCCGGGCGCAGTGCATTGCTCCGATCGGGCGACCCGTGTTGCATCTGCGCCTCCGCTGGGCAGTCAACAGTCAACTACGGACAGGGCGCGTGGTTCCGGGCACGACCGGCATTGAACTAGCGGGCGCTGGGCTCGGTTGTAGCTGTGCAATGCCCGATCCCGACGCCCGCCGCCGGCGTGCCCTGGCGGCGTCGCTGCTCCTGCACGCCGCGATCGTCCTGTTGGCGTTCATCCCGCTGTTTTTTCGGGCGCCGCCCAGCATCGACCCGTTGGAGGTGACCCTGGTCGAACCTCCGCCGCCAAAGAAACAGCCGGGCGGTTCGCCGGCGCCGTCTCCTGTGCCGCACGCGACCGTGCCGGTGCCGACCCCGCCGCGACAGCTGGCGCGCGTGACGCCACCCAAGCCGCTGCCGACGGTGCTGCCGCCGCTGACCGCCGCGACGCGGGAAACCACGCCGGGCGGGTCGGGGGCCGGGCAGGGCGGCCTGGGCACCGGGAGCGGCCGCGGCATCGGCGCGGGCAGCGAGGACGACTATGTCGAGCGGCTGCGCCGCCACTTCAACGCGCGGAGCCGGTCGGTCGAGGCGCCCTATGACGCCCCGCGCTACATCCAGGTCCGAGTCGTGGCCTTGATCGACCAGACCGGGCTGCTCCTGCGGGCCGATATCACCAACGGGTCGGGCTACGCGCTGGTCGATCGCGCCATACTGGATCAGTTGCGGGACATGTCGCCGTTTCCAGCCCCGCCGCCCGAGCTGCGCCCGCCCTTCCGCATCACCATGCCGCTGACCTTCCAGACCGACCGGTCCTAGCGCGTTTTCCCGCCAAGTGGGTGGCCGGTGGCGAGATCCGCGGCCGTATGGCGGCTATATGTGGTGTGCGCCGTTGGGCAGCCCGGACCGGGTCCGGGCGTGAAATGCCGCAGGATCCCGGGAACTTCCGCCCAGTCTCCGCTTGACCGGACAGGGACTCGCGCGTAGAACGCCGCCTCCTTTCGGGGCTGGCATGTAGGCATTCGCCTAGACGCACTCCCGGGACGGAACCCGAGTTCGAAAAAACATAGCCGTTACCGACGACGAATGGGTCGGCCGGCGTTTGACGAAACCCTTTGGGCGGGCCTGCGAGCCGCGCTCCTGAGGGTCTTCGTTTTTCGCGCGTATGTTTTTTTGGGACTGGGGTCGGACAGGACGTACGGAAGGACGCTCGATACCGATGCCGACGATCAATCAGTTGATCCGCAAGCCCCGCGCGCCGCTGAAAGCGCGCAACAAGGTGCCGGCCCTGAAGGCCTGCCCGCAGAAGCGCGGCGTGTGCACGCGCGTCTATACGACGACGCCGAAGAAGCCGAACTCGGCGCTGCGCAAAGTTGCGCGCGTGCGCCTGACCAACGGCTTCGAAGTGACTTCGTACATTCCCGGCGAAGGCCACAACCTTCAGGAACACTCGGTGGTCATGATCCGCGGCGGACGCGTGAAGGACCTTCCCGGTGTCCGCTACCACATCATCCGCGGCACCCTCGACACGCAGGGCGTGAAGGACCGCAAGCAGTCGCGCTCGAAGTACGGCGCGAAGCGGCCGAAGTAAGGAGAGACGCGAATGTCCCGTCGCCGCCAAGCCGATAAGCGTGAGATTCTCCCGGACGCCAAGTTCGGTGATCACACGCTCGCCAAGTTCATGAACGTCATGATGTATGACGGTAAGAAGTCGGTTGCCGAAAGCATCGTCTATGACGCGCTCGAGCGCGTCCAGACGCGCGTTCGCCAGGAGCCGCTGCCGGTCTTCCACCAGGCGATCGACAATGTTCGTCCCTACGTCGAAGTGCGCTCGCGCCGCGTCGGTGGTGCGACCTATCAGGTCCCGGTCGAAGTTCGCCCGGAACGCTCGCTCGCGCTCGCCATTCGCTGGCTGATCACCGCCTCGCGCGCCCGTTCGGAGCGCACGATGATGGAACGCCTGTCGAACGAGATCATGGACGCTGCGCAGCAGCGCGGTTCCGCGATCAAGAAGCGCGAAGACACGCATCGTATGGCGGAGGCCAACAAGGCCTTCTCGCACTACCGCTGGTAAGCCGGTCGCGCTCCGGAACCTGAATCATGTCTCGGTCTCATCCTCTCAACCGGTACCGCAATATTGGGATCATGGCCCATATTGACGCCGGCAAGACGACGACCACCGAGCGGATTCTGTATTACACAGGCAAGTCCTACAAAATCGGCGAAGTGCACGATGGCACCGCGACGATGGACTGGATGGAGCAGGAGCAGGAACGCGGCATCACGATCACGTCGGCCGCGACGACCTGCTTCTGGAACGACCACCGCATCAACATCATCGACACGCCGGGCCACGTCGACTTCACCATCGAAGTCGAACGTTCGCTGCGCGTGCTGGACGGTGCCTGCGCCGTGTTCGACTCGGTCGCCGGCGTCGAGCCGCAATCCGAGACTGTGTGGCGTCAGGCCGACAAATACGGCGTGCCGCGCATGTGCTTCATCAACAAGATGGATCGCATCGGCGCCAACTTCTATCGCACCGTGGACATGATCGTGGACCGCCTTGGCGCGGTGCCGCTGGTCACGCAGCTGCCGATCGGCAGCGAAGCCGACTTCGTCGGCGTGGTCGACCTGCTGAAGAACAAGGCCATCATCTGGAAGGATGAGAGCCTCGGCGCCGAGTTCACCGAGACCGACATTCCGGCCGATCTGAAAGACAAGGCCGCCGCCTATCGCGCCAAGCTGCTGGACCTCGCGGTCGAGCAGGACGACGCCGCGACCGAGGCCTATCTGGCCGGCAACGAGCCGTCGCTCGAAGTCCTCAAGGCGTGCATCCGCAAGGGCACGATCAAGGGTGCCTTCGTGCCGGTGCTGTGCGGCTCGGCTTTCAAGAACAAGGGCGTGCAGCCGCTGCTGGACGCCATCGTCGATTATCTGCCGTCGCCGCTCGATATCGGGCCGGTGAAGGGGCATCTGCTCGACAAGAACGCGACCGAAGCCGAATTGCCGCCGAGCGACACGGCGCCGTTCTCGGGGCTCGCTTTCAAGATCATGACCGATCCGTTCGTCGGGTCGCTCACCTTCGTCCGCATCTATTCGGGCACGCTGACCACGAACAGTCAGGTCCTGAATTCGGTGAAGGACCAGAAGGAGCGTGTCGGCCGCATGCTGCTGATGCATGCGAACACGCGCGAAGACATCAAGGAAGCGTTCGCGGGCGACATCGTCGCGATCGCGTCGCTGAAGTCGACCACCACGGGTGACACGCTGTGCGATCCGGCCAAGCCGATCGTGCTCGAGCGTATGGAATTCCCCGAGCCGGTGATCGAAGTCGCGGTCGAGCCGAAGACCAAGGTCGACCAGGAAAAGATGGGGCAGGCGCTGTCGCGCCTGGCGCAGGAGGATCCGTCCTTCCGCGTCACCGTCGATCACGAGTCGGGTCAGACGATCATCAAGGGGATGGGCGAGCTCCATCTCGAAATCATCGTCGATCGCATGAAGCGCGAGTTCAAAGTCGACGCCAATGTCGGCGCGCCGCAGGTCGCCTATCGCGAGACCATCACCAAGCGCGCCGAGATCGACTACACGCACAAGAAGCAGACGGGCGGCACGGGGCAGTTCGCGCGCGTTCGTCTGGTGTTCGAGCCGCAGCCGGCCGGGTCGGGGTTCAAGTTCGAATCCAAGATCGTCGGCGGCTCGGTGCCGAAGGAATTCATCCCCGGCGTCGAGAAGGGCCTGAACTCGGCCAAGGAGAACGGCGTCATCGCCGGCTTTCCGATGATCGACTTCAAGTCCGAGCTCGTCGACGGCGCCTACCACGACGTCGACTCGTCGGTGCTGGCATTCGAGATCGCCTCGCGCGCTGCCTTCCGTGAGGGCGTGCCGAAGGCTGGTCCGGTTCTTCTGGAGCCGGTCATGAAGGTCGAGGTCGTGACGCCCGAAGATTACATGGGCGACGTGATCGGCGATCTGAATTCGCGTCGCGGGCAGATCAACGGCATGGACCAGCGCGGTAACGCACGCGTCGTCGCCGCCATGGTCCCGCTCGCCAACATGTTCGGCTACGTGAACACGCTGCGGTCCATGTCCCAGGGCCGCGCGCAGTACACGATGCAGTTCGACCACTACGAGCCCGTTCCCGCCGCGATTGCGGACGAAGTGAAGGCGAAGCTCGCCTAACCGATCGGAGAAGCAGAAATGTCCAAAGAGAAATTCCAGCGGAACAAGCCGCACTGCAATATTGGCACGATCGGTCACGTCGATCATGGCAAGACCTCATTGACAGCTGCCATTACCAAGGTGCTGGCAAAGT
>JAQGIE010000129.1 GCA_028291365.1 Rhodospirillales bacterium | reverse complement strand
GTCGTTGGTCTGGGCCCATTCCTGCTCGGCGGTGGTCGCCGACATGTCTTGCGCGCCGCGGCGATAGACCAGGGTCACGTCTTCGGCGCCCAGCCGCTTCGACTGGACCGAGGCGTCGATGGCGGTGTTGCCGCCGCCGATCACCACGACACGACGCCCGACCGGCACGGTCGATTTGTCCTCGGCCTGGCGCAACGCGGCGATGAAATCGACCGCCGGCATCACGCCGCCCATCGGCGTGTCGGCCAGCGCGTTGACGCCGGCCTGCCCCATGCCGAGAAACACCGCGTCGAAATTGCGCCGCAGCTCGCCGAGCTGGATGTCGCGCCCGAGCGCCATGCCGGTTTCGACCTCGATGCCGCCGATCGCCAGGATGAACGACACTTCGCGCGCGGCGAAATGGTCGGCCATCTTGTAGGCGGCGAGCCCGTATTCGTTGAGGCCGCCCGCTTTGGCCCGCGCTTCGTAGACGACGATGTCGTGCCCATGCCGCGCCAGCGCGTGCGCGCAGGCGAGACCCGCCGGCCCCGCGCCCACCACGGCGACGCGCTTGCCGGTCGGCGCGGCGCGCGTGAAAGGCTGGATGCCGGCATCGAACAGATGGTCGGTGGCGTGACGCTGCAGCCCGCCGATGTCGATCGGCTTGCCCTCCTGCGCGTTGCGCACGCAGGCCTGTTCGCAAAGGATTTCGGTCGGACAGGCCCGGGCGCAGGTGCCGCCCATGATGTTCTCTTCGAGGATGCGCAGCGCCGCGCCCTTGACGTTGCCGGTTGCGATGCCGCGAATGAAGCCGGGAATGTCGATGCCGGTGGGACAGGCCTGGACGCAGGGCGCGTCGTAACAGAAATAGCAGCGGTTCGCCTCGACCACCGCCTGCGCGTCGGTCAGCTTCGGCTCCGCATCACCGAAATTGGCAAGCAGCTGGTCGGCTGGAAGCCGGTTGGCCGCAACGTCCGGAAGGTCGGCCAAAAGCTTTCTCCCTGTCCGAGAACTTCCGAACGCTAAAAGTGATTTGACCGAACGGTCAACTTCTTTCAAATGCGGGACGTGGTCAGCAAACGTACGAACCCGACTCTCTCGCCGCGCGCCCGCGCCGTTGCATCAAAGCCGGTCAGTGCGCGCAGGCAATCTGCCCTTCCCAACGGCAACCGTGTCGGCCAGGCAGCGCGCGAGCGCATCTTGAGAGCCGCCGAGCGCATTTTTGCCGAAGGCGGCTATGGCAGCGCCTCGACCGCTCGCATCGCCGAGGCGGCTGGCCTGCCCAAGGCCAATCTCCACTATTATTTCGGCACCAAGGGCGCGCTGTACGAAGCGGTGCTCGGAGATATTCTCGAGACCTGGCGCAGCGCCGCCGACACCATCACCGAGGACGCCGACCCCGCGACCGCGCTGACCGCCTATGTCGAGGCCAAGATCGAGCTGTCGCGCCGCCGCCCGCTGGCGTCGAAGATCTTTGCCAACGAGCTGCTGCACGGCGCCAAGGTCGTGCGCCCCTATCTTCAGCGCGAGCTGCGCGGCTGGGTCAGCGACAAGGCGCGCATTCTCGATCGCTGGGCCGAGCAAGGCCGCATCCGCCCGATCGACGCCGAGCATCTGTTCTTCGGCATCTGGGCCATGACCCAGACCTATGCCGACTTCGACGTGCAGGTGCGCGCGGTGCTGGGCACGCGCACGCTGAAAGACGACGAGTTCGAAGCCGCGTCGCGTACCATCAGCGCCATGGTGCTGGGGGCGTGCGGCCTGCTGCCAGCCACCAACCGGAGGAAACGCGCATGAGCATCCTGATCCGCGGCGGCACGATCGTGACCGGCGAGCACGAGCTGCGCGCCGACGTGTTGTGCGAGGGCGGCACGATCCAGGCGGTGGGCACCTCGCTCGAGGCGCCGCCGGGCGCGACCGTGATCGACGCGGGCGACATGTTCGTGCTGCCGGGCGGCATCGATCCGCACACGCATATGGAACTGCCTTTCATGGGCACGGTGGCGAGCGACGATTTCTTCACCGGCACCGCCGCGGGCCTGGCCGGCGGCACCACCACGATCATCGACTTCGTCATTCCGGGGCCGAACGAGTCGCTGCTCGGCGCTTACAAGACCTGGCGCCAACGGGCGCAGAAAGCCGCCGGCGACTACAGTTTCCATGTCGCGGTGACCTGGTGGTCCGACCAGGTGCATGACGAGATGGGCGTGCTGACGCGCGAGCACGGCGTCAACAGCTTCAAGCATTTCATGGCGTACAAGGGCGCCATCATGGTCGATGACGGCGTGCTGCTGCACAGCTTCGCGCGGGCGCAGGAACTCGGCGCGATTCCGACGGTGCATGCCGAGAATGGCGAAGCGGTGTTTCACCTGCAGAAGCAGCTGCTGGCGCAAGGCATCACCGGCCCCGAAGGCCATCCGCTGTCGCGCCCACCCGAAGTCGAAGGCGAGGCCGCGACGCGCGCCATCGCCATCGCCAACCTGCTCGGCGCGCCGGTCTATATCGTCCATGTCTCGACCGAGCAGGCCACCGCAGCGATCACGCGCGCCCGCGCCGCAGGTGTTCGCGCCTATGGCGAAGTGCTGGCGCAGCATCTGGTGATCGATGATTCCGTCTATCGCAATCCCGAATGGGCCTTCGCCGCGGCGCATGTGATGAGCCCGCCCTTCCGGCCGCCGCATCATCGCGAAGCGCTGTGGGCGGGACTCGCGTCAGGCCAGCTGCAGACCACCGCGACCGATCATTGCGCGTTCTGCGCGCCGCAAAAGGCGGCCGGCAAAGACAACTTCACCATGATCCCCAACGGCACCGCCGGCATCGAGGATCGCATGTCGGTGCTATGGCATCACGGCGTGCGCACCGGTCGCCTGACGCGCTCGGAATTCGTGCGCGTGACTTCGACCAACGCGGCGCAGATCTTCAACATCTTCCCGCGCAAAGGCGCAGTGACGGTGGGCGCCGACGCCGACCTCGTCGTGTGGGATCCCGCCGGCACGCGCACCATCTCGGCCAGGACGCACCACCAGAACGTCGACTTCAACGTGTTCGAGGGCATGCAGGTCACCGGCGTCGCGCGCCACACGATCAGCGGCGGCAGGCTGGTCTGGACCGACGGCGACCTGCGCGCAACGCCCGGCGCGGGGACCTACGTCGAACGTCCCTGCTTCCCGCCGGTGAGCCAGGCCCAGGCGATCCGCAACGAACGCGCCCGTCCGACCGGCGTCGCGCGCGTGCCGGCGACGATGGTCACGCCGTGAGCTACCCCCGCAACCTGATCGGCTATGGCCGCAATCCGCCGCATGCGGATTGGCCGGGCGGCGCGCGCGTCGCGGTGCAGTTCGTGCTCAATTACGAAGAAGGCAGCGAGCGCTCGGTGCTGCATGGCGACCCGCACGCCGAAATCTTTCTCAGCGACATCATTGGGGCGCAGCCGGTCAAAGGCCGGCACATGTCGATGGAGTCGCTGTACGATTACGGCGCGCGCGCCGGCTTCTGGCGGGTGCATCGCCTGTTCACCGAACGAAACCTGCCGCTCACCGTCTTTGCCGTCGCGATGGCACTCGAACGCAATCCCGACGCAGCCAAGGCCATGGTCGAAGCGGGCTGGGAAGTCGCCTCGCATGGCTGGCGCTGGATCGACTATCAGGACGTGCCGCTCGAGGTCGAGCGGCAACACATGCACCGCGCGATCGAAACGCTGACCACGCTCACCGGAACGAGGCCGCTCGGCTGGTACACTGGTCGAACCAGCCCGAACACGCGCGGCCTGGTCATCGAGGACGGCTCGTTCCTCTACGACGCTGACTCCTATGACGACGACCTGCCGCATTGGGACATCAGCGACCGCGGCAAGGTCCTGGTCGTCCCCTACACGCTCGACACCAACGACATGCGCTTCGCCACCGCACAGGGGTTTAATTCGGGCGACCAGTTCTTCAACTATCTGCGCGACGCGTTCGACGTATTGTACGCAGAGGGTGCCGCCAGCCCGAAGATGATGTCGGTGGGCTTGCATTGCCGCCTGGTCGGCCGGCCGGCGCGCATCGCCTCGCTGGCCCGCTTCCTCGATCACATCGCCAGGCACGACAGGGTCTGGGTGGCACGCCGCGTCGACATCGCGCGCCACTGGATCGCAAAGCATCCGCCGCCATGACCACGCCGACTCTCCAGGGGCGCGCCAAGGCGCTGCTCGAACGGCTCGACCGGCTGGCTGCCTGCAGCGAGACGCCGGGCCAGATCGATCGTCCCTATTTGTCCAAGTCGCATCGAAGCGCGGTCGCGCTGGTCGAAAGCTGGATGCGCCAGGCCGGGCTGGAAACGCGCATCGACGCGCTCGGTACGTTGGTCGGCAAGCGCCGCGGCAGCGGCACCGATCCGGGCATGAAGGGCCGCAGCCTGCTCTTGGGCTCGCATATCGATACCGTGCGCAATGCCGGCCGCTATGACGGGCCGCTCGGCGTCGCGATCGCGATCGATTGCACCGCCACGTTGCGCGACGCGCCGTTCGACGTCGAAGTCTTGGCCTTCGGCGACGAAGAAGGCGGCCGCTTCGCCGGTACGCTGCGCGGCAGCCGCGCGGTTGCCGGCTCGTTCGATCCGCGCCTGCTCGACACGACCGACGCCAACGGGATCAGCGTGCGTGCAGCGCTGCGCGAACTGGGCGCCAATCCCGAGGCGTGGCGCGACGAAGCCCGCGCAGCACCGCTCGGCTATCTCGAAATCCATATCGAACAGGGTCCGGTCCTCGAACGGATGGGCGCGCCGCTCGGCGTCGTGACGTCGATCGCGGCGGCGACGCGGCTGCAGCTCGAGCTGCGCGGCGAAGCGGGCCATGCCGGCACGGTGCCGATGGGGGGACGTCGCGATGCGCTGGTCGGCGCTGCCGACGCGATCCGCGCGGTGCGCGACAGCGCGCTGCCTCATCCGGAGTCGGTCGCCACGGTCGGCCAGCTCACCGTCGAACCGGGCGCACCCAATGTCATTCCGGGCCTGGTGCGTTTTACCGTCGATCTGCGCGCGCCGACCGTGTCGCAGCGCGATGCGCTCGAATCCGAAGTCACGCGCCGCCTCCAAGCGGTCGCCGACGCCAACGATCTGAGTCTGGCCATGACGCGCATTCACGCCAGCGACGGCTGCGCCTGCGCACCCGCGCTGCAGGACCGGCTGGACCGCGCCGTGCGCTCGCTCGGCCTCACGCCACCCCGCCTGCCGAGCGGCGCCGGGCACGATGCAATGGCGATCGCCGCAGCGACCGAGGTCGCGATGTTGTTCGTGCGCTGCAAAGGTGGCATCAGCCACAACCCTGCTGAATCCGTCACCGAAGACGACGTCGCGCTGGCCATCGGTGCCACCGACGCTTTCCTGCGAGAGTTCGCTCATGGCACCTGACCCGATCGCCACGCTGGACGCGCAGGTCGACGCGACACATCCGGCGCAAATCGAGTTCCTGCAGGAGCTGGTGCGCGTGCCGAGCGACAACCCGCCGGGCGACTGCGCTGCGCATGCGGTGCGTGCGGCCGAGCTGCTCGAAGGGCTGGGCTTCACCGTCGAGCGCCATCCCATCGCCGCCGATCTGGTGCGCCAGCACGGCATGATTTCGGCGACCAACCTGATCGTGCGCCGCCGCTATGGCGACGGGCCGGTGATCGCGCTCAACGCGCATGGCGACGTGGTGCCGCCGGGCGAAGGCTGGACGGTCGAGCCCTATGGCGGCGTGATCAAGGACGGCAAGCTCTATGGCCGCGGCGTCGCCGTCTCGAAATCCGACTTCGCCACCTACGCTTTCGCGCTCAAGGCGCTCGACACGCTGGGCCTGACGCGCGGCACGGTCGAGCTGCACCTGACCTATGACGAAGAGATCGGCGGCGATATCGGCCCGGGCCTGCTGCTCAAAGAGGGTTTGAGCAAGCCCGACCTCGCCATCTGCGCCGGTTTTTCCTACGGCGTCGTCACCGCGCATAATGGCTGCCTGCATCTCGAAGTCCGCGTTCGCGGCAAGATCGCGCACGCGGCGCTGCCCGAGACCGGAATCGATGCGCTGGAAGCGGCCACCGACATTCTGGCCGCGCTCTACGCCTATCGCCGCACGTTGACGCATTTGCATTCCTCGGTGCACGGCATCGACCATGCGACGATGGTGATCGGGCTGATCAAGGGCGGCGTGAACACCAACGTCGTGCCCGATCTCGTCACGCTCAGGCTCGACCGCCGCATCCTGCCCGAAGAAGATCCGGCGACGGCCGAGGCTTCGCTGCGCGAGCTGATCCCGCGCGCGGTGGCGCATCGCGGCGGCGTGCATGTCGACATCGAGCGCGTGCTGCTGGCCTTGCCGCTGGCGCCGCTGCCGGGCGGTGCCCGGCTGGTGCAGGTGCTGCAGGCACAGGGCAAGCGCGTCTTCGGCACGCGCATCGAAGCGCATGGCGTGCCGATCTACACCGACGCGCGCCACTATGCCGAAGCGGGCATTCCGACCGTGCTCTACGGCGCCGGCCCGCGCACCTTGATCGAAGCCGGCGGGCACAATGCCGACGAGCGGCTGGTGCTCGAGGATCTGCGCGGCGCAACCAAGGTGGTGGCCGCGACGCTGTATGAGCTGCTTCAAGACACGTGAGCGTCAGCCCAGCAAAAAAACTAACAGATCTGTTAGCTTTCGCTTGCCTCGAATATAACAGATCTGTTAGATCACGGGCGTGGATGCCAAGGAATTCCAGCGATTCCTGAAAAAGCGGGGTTGCGCCTTCCATTCGCACAAAGGCGGAAGCGGCCACCTGACCGTCATCCGCGGCGACCGGAAAAGCCAATTGCCGATCCATGGCCACGGCAAAGAGTTGGGCAAAGGGCTGATGAACAAGATTCTCAAAGATCTGGGACTGAAGTGAAGTCCCGGGAGGTACGTGGTGCTGTACGCCTATGCCATCCGGCTCGAGCCCGACGACAACGACACGTTGCTGGTCACCTGCGCAGACCTGCCGGAAGTCACGACGTTCGCTGCCAACGAAGCTGATGCACGCCGGCGCGCGACGCAGGCGATTCAGGAAGCGATCGCGGCGCGCATTGCACGACGCGAAGACATTCCCCCGCCGCGCACCGCAGTCGGCGACGCGATCATCGTTCTTCCCCTGCAAACGCGGCTGAAGGCGCGACTTTGGCATGAGCTGTGCCGGGCCGGACTGCGCAAAGCCGACCTTGCACGCAGGCTCGACTGGAATGGGCCGCAAATCGACCGTCTATTCGATCTGGATCACGAGACCAAGCAATCGCAGTTGCGTGCGGCCTTCAATGCGCTCGGTTTCGAGATCGAAGTCGGCGGAATCGCGGTTGCCCCGCTGGACGAACTTACGCGGCTCGACGTCGACGAGCTCGTCAAGGCAGTGGCCGATCCGCAGCGTATCTGGGCCGAACTCGTACGACGGGATCGCATGCTGCAAGAGGGCGAGCGCGAAGCGCTGTTCAGCGCTTTCCGCCCCCCCGGACAGGAAATCCAGCCAAGCCAGGCGCAGATCAACGCGATCATGCGTTTCGACCGAGAGCGCGATGAACTGCGAAAAGCGATGGATCGCTTTCTCGATCGCTGCGTACCAGGACGCCGGAAAACGCGGAAAGTCGCGGCGCGATAGCGCGGTTCACGGAGGGAAAACGCGCCAAATCAAAAAGCCGTACGATGCTTACCCAGCCAGCTCCGCCAAAAACGCCGCGTGGCTCTTGCAGCCGTTGCGGAAGCAGACGAGTTCGAACTTCTCGTTGGGCGAATGGATCTTGTCGTCCTCGAGTCCGAAGCCGAGCATCACGCTGTCGAGACCGAGTTCGGTCTTGAGCCATTCGACCACCGGGATCGAACCGCCGACGCCGGCCATCACCGCATCCTTGCGGTAGATCGTCTTCAAGGCGCGCTTGGCCGCCTGCACGAAATCCGAATTGGTGTCGACGCGGAAGCCGCGCGCGGCGCTGTGCACGTCGAGTTCGACCTGCAGCCCGTCGGCATGCTGCTTGATGAAATCGCGGAACAGCCCGGCCAGCCGCTCGGGATCCTGCCCCGGCACGAGACGGAAGCTGATCTTGGCGTGCGCTTCGGACGGGATCACCGTCTTGGCGCCGACACCGGTATAGCCGGCCCAGATTCCGTTCACGTCGCAAGTGGGGCGCGCCCATAGACGTTCAAGCGCGCCGACATTGCGCTCGCCCGCCGCGTGATCGAGCCCGATCTCGCGCAGAAAGCGGCCTTCGTCGAAATTCAGCGCTGCCCAGGATTCGCGCGTCGTCGCGTCGACCGGCTCGACGCCGTCATAGAAGCCCGGAATGGCGATGGCGCCATGTTCGTCATGCAGCTTGGCCACGATCTCGGTCAGCACATGGATCGGGTTGACGGCGGACCCGCCATAGAGACCCGAATGCAGATCGCGATTGGGACCGCGCAGCTTGATCTCGGTGTACAGCATGCCGCGCAGGCTGGAGGTAATGGCTGGCGTGTCGACGTCCCATGCATTGGTGTCGGTGATCACCGCCACGTCGGCGTCCAGCTCGGCGCGATGATCGCGCAGGAACGGGCGCAGATTCTTGCTGCCGATTTCTTCCTCGCCTTCGAACAGCAGAGTCGCACGCACCGGCAGCTTGCCGTGCACCTGCTTCCAGGCGCGGATCGCCTCGACCACGGTGCGCAGCTGGCCCTTGTCGTCGACCGCGCCGCGCGCGACGACGCGCGGGCCGTGCTCGGCTTCAACGATCACCGGTTCGAAGGGCGGGCTGTCCCACAGCTCCAACGGATCGGCCGGCTGCACGTCGTAATGTGCGTAATAGAGCAGCTGCGGCGCCGACGGGCCGGCGCTGTGATCCTTGGCGATCACCACCGGATGGTTCGCGGTCGGATGAACCTGCACCTCGAACCCGAGCGCGGTCAGCTCGTCCTGCAGGAAGGTCGCGGCGCGCTTGATGTCGGCCGCGAAGGCAGGATCGGTGCTGACGCTGGGAATGCGCAGGAAGTCGAGATAGCGCGCGAGCGCCTCGCCGTCATTGATTTCGAGCTGGCGCAGGACGGGTTCGAGCAGGGTCGAGGTCATGATGCGGTTCCAGGTGGGGCCGCGAACATATAGGCCGGGTTTCTGCCGGTTCGCCAGCACCGCCGCCCGGTCTAGACTTGCGCAGCCGGGCAGTGTTCTCCGCCGGCCAACAAGCAGAGGGCGCATGGACCGACCGATGAACGGGTGGCGAAGCCTGGCGGCTGCCGCGCTGCTGGCCGTGGCCGCGGCACAAGCTCCGGCCGCGGCGGCGAAGCCGGCGATGCAGGTCTATTTCGACAACGACTTCATCGGCCCCGGCCAGAGCAATCTGCAGGCGCTGATCCCGCTCCTGCGCGATCCCGACGTGAAGCTTCTCGGGGTCGGTGTGGTGACCGGCGACGCGTGGCTGAAAGAAGAGACCGCGCACACGCTACGCCTGCTCGAGATCGCGGGCCGCACCGACGTGCCGGTGCTCGAAGGCGCCCAGATGCCGCTGCTGCGCACGCAGAAAGAGATGGCGGCGTGGGAAACGCGCTATGGCCGCCTCCCGTGGAAGGGCGCCTGGAATGCGCCGCGTCCGGGGCGCGCCTATCATCCCGACCAGCCTGAGCTGGTCGCGCCGCTTGCCGAGGGCGAGCCTACGACCCAGGCTTCGCCGGAAGACGCGGTCTCGTTCCTGATCCGCACGGTGCGCGAACGGCCCGGCGAGGTGACGATCATCGCGTGCGGTCCGCTGACCAACATCGCGCTCGCGCTGCGCATCGCCCCCGACCTGTCGCGGCTCGCCAAGGAGATCGTGATCCAGGGCGGCTATGTCGACAATCATCTCGCACGCGTCGTTGGCCACGCCGATTACAACACCGACTTCAACTTCCTGTTCGATCCCGAGGCGGCGCACATCGTGCTGACGGCACCCTGGGCGCGTATCACCGCCGTTGGCGACGTCGCCAACCCGATCACGGTGACCGAGGATTATGCCGCCGCGATCGCCAAGGCGGGCACACCGGCTGCCAAGTATGTCGGTGCCTACGCGCGCCGCGGCCAGCCGATGTGGGACGAGATCGCCGTCGCCGTGGCGCTCGATCGTAGCCTCGTCACGCAGGAAACAATCGTACGAATGGATGTCGACGTGACGCAGGGGCCTGGCTATGGCCAAGCGCAGATATGGCCGGAAGACCTGGCGCCCGGCCAGGGCGAGCAGGCCGTGCATCTCGTGCGCGCCATCGATACCAGGCGGTTTCTCGCCACCTTCGCGCGGCAGGCCTCGCAGTGACGCGTCACGCTTGGTGGTGAATTGCCTTCGCGAGCTTTGCAAGCGAAGGCCGGCTCATTGCTCGAAAGCAATTGCGTACGGACCCTAGCGCACGGCGCGCAGCAGCGCGCGTTCGCTCTGCGTCATCTCGGTCAGGTTTCCCGGCGGCATCGCGCGCGACAGGCCGGCCTGCGCGCGCAGCTCGGCGAGATGCCGTACAATTTCGGCCTCGCTGTCCAACCGCACGCCGCGCGGCGCATGCGCCAGGCCCGGCCACGCTGGCTGCGCCGCGTGACACATGACGCAGCGCGTCTGCACCGTCTCGACCAGCTGCGCGCGCGTCGCAGGCAGTTCGGCCTGTCGGTCGTCGTTTTCCGGCGCACCGGCGAGGCTGAGGCCCACGATGGCGACCACGCACGCGCCCGCGACGCCCCAGCACCACCACGGTTCTTTGCGCCCAGCGTGACGCTCGTTGAAGAAATGCCGGATCACGGCACCGGCGATCAGCAGGACTCCGATGATCACCCAGTTGAACCGCGTCGCGAAGGCGAGCGGATTGTGGTTGCTGAGCATCAGGAACACGACCGGCAAGGTCAGGTAGTTGTTGTGCAGCGAGCGCTGCTTCGACCGTTTGCCGAGCCAGGCGGGCGGCGTCTCGCCGTTCAGCAGCATCGCGACCGCGCGCTTCTGGTTGGGGATGATCACCAGGAACACGTTGGCGGTCATCCAGGTCGCGATGGTCGCGCCCACCTGCATGAAGGCGCCGCGGCCGCTGAAGACATGCCCGTAGAAATACGCCGCCAATAGCAGCAGCACGAACAGCACGGCGATCAGGCGCCGGTCGCTGCTTCCGACCTCGGACGTGCAGATACTGTCATACAGAAACCAGCCGATCGCCAATCCGGCAAGGCTGACACCGATCGCCTGCCACGGCGTCAGCAGGTCGGTGGCCGGATCGATCAGGAACAGGCTGGCGCTGCCGTAATAGAGCGTCGCCAGCAGAAAGAAACCGCTGATCCAGGTCGAATAGGATTCCCATTTGAACCAGGTCAGGTGTTCGGGCAGCTCGGGCGGCGCCACCAGATATTTCTTCATGCGGTAGAAGCCGCCGCCATGGACCTGCCACGCCTCGCCGTCTTTGAGGCTGGCATCGAGCGCGATGAAATAGAAGGACGAGCCGATCCAGGCGATCGCGGTGATCACGTGCAGCCAGCGCAGCAGAAACGTCGCCCATTCGAGAAGAAAGGGAACCTCGAAAAGAGAACTGAAATCCATCAAGCCCCGCAGCCGCTGAGTTCACAGTCTTCCTGCATGGTTCGCTGTTCGGGCTTCCCCTCCCCGCCCACCAGCGCCCGCACCAGTTCCGCCACCGTCAGCGCCGCGATCATCGCGGGACGCTTGTCGATCTTGGTCGTGCCCCCGAGCGGGCAGGTAAGCTGGTCGAGCAACGCAACGTCACCGCCCTTGCGTTCGAACCAGCGCCGGAAGCGCACGCGCTTGGTGTCGGAACCGATCATGCCGACATAGGCGCAGTCGCCGCGACGCAGCGCCGCTTCGACGATGTCGAAATCCTGCGCGTGGCCATGCGTCACTGCGACGATCGCCGCGTGGGGCGGTGCTTGCGCCACCAGGGAAGCGGGCGACGCGTGCACGATGCGCGTAGCGTTGGCCGGGATCGTGTCGGGAAATTCATGCGCGCGCTCGTCGATCCAGCGCAGCTCGAACGGCAGCAGCGCGAGCGCCTGCGCCAACGCGCGGCCGACATGGCCGGCGCCGAACAGCAGCACGCAGGGAAGCTGCGCCAGTGCGAGGCGCTCGGCGTCCTGCAGCTGCGCCAGCGTCGCCTGGTCAGTGCGTTTGAGCTTCAGCACCATGCGGCCGCCGCAACATTGGTCGAGCGCCGGCCCCAGCGCGAGATCGAGAGTCTGCTCGCTGCCGCCGCCGCGCAGCAGCGCACGCGACGCTTCGATCGCTTCGTGTTCGAGCCGTCCGCCACCGACCGTGCCCGCGATCGTGTCGCCGTCGACCAGCATGCGCGCGTCGCCATCGCGCGGCGTCGAGCCCAGCGCCGCTTCGACGGTCACCAGGACGCTCGGTACACCGCGCGCAAGCCTGTCGCGCAACGCGTCGGCGAGGCTCATACCGTCGTCCCCGCGAAAGCGGGGACCCAGGAACCTCCGCGAGGGAGTTCGACCGCCGCCAAGCACTAGCACCTGGATCCCCGCTTTCGCGGGGATGACGGAAGGGGGAAATGAGAACGGGTCATTCCGCCGCCGCTTCGCGCACCGACGCCGCAGCGGTCACGCGCTCGACTGCGTCGAGGATCGCTTCGGGCGTGGCGGGCGGATCGAGGCGCGGGCAGAGCTTGTAGTTACCGACGCTGGCGACCGCGTCCGAGATCGCGTGCAGGGCCGAGATCGCCAGCATCAACGGCGGCTCGCCCACCGCCTTGGAGCGATAGATCGTCTCTTCGCGGTTGGGCCGTTCGAGCAGATGGACGCGAAAATCGCGCGGCCGGTCGCTGCAGGCGGGAATCTTGTACGTGCTGGGCGCGTGCGTGCGCAGGCGGCCTTGCCGGTCCCATACCAGCTCTTCGCTGGTGAGCCAGCCCATGCCCTGCACGAACCCGCCTTCGATCTGGCCGAGATCGATGGCGGGATTCAGCGAGCGTCCCGCATCGTGCAGAATGTCGACGCGCAGGATGCGGCTTTCGCCGGTGAGAAGATCGATCGCGGCCTCGGCCACCGCCGCGCCATAGGCGAAATAGAAGAACGGTTCGCCCCGCCCCTCGCTGCGATTCCAGTTGATGCGCGGGGTGCGATAAAAGCCGGTCGCCGACAGCGCGACGCGCGCCTGATAGGCCTGCTCGACCACGACGCCGAACGGAATCGCCTCGCCGCCGACGCGCAGATGACCGGGCTCGAACGTGACGCTTGCGGCCGGCACCTGGGCGCGCTCAGCGGCGAATTCGGCCAGCCGCGTGCGCAAGGTCAGCGCCGCGTTGCGTGCCGCCATGCCGTTGAGATCGGCGCCCGACGAGGCCGCGGTCGCCGAGGTGTTGGGCACTTTCCCGGTCGAGGTCGGCGCCAGACGGATCTGCGCCGGATCGATCTGCAGCGTCTCGGCCACGATCTGCACGATCTTGACGTGCAGCCCCTGCCCCATCTCGCAGCCGCCGTGATTCAATTGCACGCTGCCGTCACGATAGACATGCAGCAACGCGCCAGCCTGGTTGTACGGCGTGTTCGTGAAGGAGATGCCGAACTTGACCGGCGTCAGCGCGATGCCGCGGCGGATCGTCGTTCCGCGCGCATTGAAGGCGCGGATCTCAGCCCGCCGGCCCGCATAGTCGGCGCGCAGCGCCAGCTCATCGATCAGGCCCGGCAGCAGATCGTCGTGCAGCGTCTGGTGGTACGGCGTGATATTGCGCTCGGTGGCGCCATAGAGATTGCGCCGCCGCACGTCGAGCGGATCGAGATCGAGCGCGTAGGCAATCTCTTCGATCATCCGCTCGGCGCCCAGCATGCCCTGCGGCCCGCCGAAACCACGAAAGGCGGTGTTCGACTGCGTGTGCGTGCGCAGCGGCAGCGACGACGCTTCGACATGCGGATAGAAATAGGCGTTGTCGCAATGGAACAGCGCGCGATCGGTGACCGGTCCGGACAGGTCGGCCGAGAACCCGGCGCGCGCCGCATATTCGAGCTCGACGCCGTGGATGCGGCCCTGCTCGTCGAACCCGACTTTGTAGCCGACGTCGAAATCATGCCGCTTGCCGGTGATGATCATGTCGTCGTCGCGGTCGGGGCGGATCTTGGCCGGCCGTCCGGTCAGTCGCGCCACCAGTGCCGCCGCCGCGGCGAAGCCGTTGGCTTGCGTTTCCTTGCCGCCGAAGCCGCCGCCCATACGGCGCAGCTCGACCGTCGCGCTATGGTTGGCCTGGCCCAGAATGCGCGCGATGACGTGCTGCACTTCGGTCGGGTGCTGGGTCGAGGCGTGCACCAGCACATCGCCATCTTCACCCGGCAGCGCCAGCGCGACCTGGCCTTCGAGATAGAAATGCTCCTGGCCGCCGATGCGCATGCGGCCCGACAGGCGATGCGGCGCCTGCGCGATCGCGCTTTTCGGTTCGCCGCGGCGCAGGGTCAGCGGCGTGCAGACCGTGTCGCGCGCCGCGCGCGCCGCCTCGATGTCGAGTTGGGCGGGCAGCTCGTCATAGGTGATGCGCGCGAGCCTGGCCGCCCGCCGCGCCGCGTCACGAGTCTCGGCGGCGACGAGAAAGATCGGCTGGCCGACATACTGGACGCGATCGGCCGCGAGCAGCGGTTCGTCGCCAATTCCCATCGCGCCGATATCGTTGTCGCCCGGCACGTCGGCGGCGGTGAAGACCGCCACGACGCCGGGCGCGGCACGGACCGCGCCGAGATCGATCGCGTCGAGCCTGGCATGCGGCATGGACGACAGGCCGAAACAGAGATGCAGCAGCCCCGCCGGTTCGGCGATGTCGTCGACATAGCGCGCCTCGCCCGACACGTGCTTGTGCGCGCTGTCGTGCACGCGCGCGCCGGCGACGTAGATCGTCTTCTCGTCAGGCGCGGTCGGTTCAGGCAACGGCATGGGCGTACCTGTCCGGTTCGAGGCGCGTGGCCGCTTCGCCCGCCAGCTCGCGATAGAATTTGAGCAGCAGATTGCGCGCCACGCGCTTGCGGTACGAGGCCGATGCGCGGTGATCGTCGATCGGCGAGAAATCCTGGTCGAGCGCCAGCATCGCGGCACGAAACGCGGCTTCGCTGAAACTGCGCCCGGCCAGCGCGGCCTCGGCGCGCGCGGCGCGGCGCGGCACGCCGTCCATGCCGCCGAAGGCCAGGCGCGGCTCGAGAATGGCGCCCTCGACCAGGTCGAAACGCAGCGCAACGCAGACCGACGAAATGTCCTGGTCGAAGCGTTTGCCGATCTTCGCGGCCGCGAAGCGCGTCGTTGCACGGGGCAGCGGCACGCGAATGGCTTCGATGAATTCGCCGGGCCAGCGCTGCTGCGCACCATAGGCGACGAAGAATTCTTCGACCGGCAGCGTGCGGCGCTCGCCGCCTTTGCGCAGCACCAAGGTCGCGCCCAGCGCGATCAGCGCCGGCGATCCGTCGCCGATCGGCGATCCGTTGGCGACGTTGCCCGCCAGCGTGCCGACGCTGCGCACCTGCGCGCCGCCGATGCGGCGGATCAATCGTGCGAAATCGGGATAGAGACCGTCAAAGGTCGGTTCGACGTCGGCATAGGTGACGCCGGCGCCGATCTCGACGTGCTCGTCGACCGGCTCGACGCGACGCAGCGCGTCGATGGCGCCGATATAGATCAGATGCGGCAGCTCGCGCGTCAGCGTTGTCGCCCACAGCCCGACATCGGTGGCGCCCGCGACCAGGCGCGCATCGGGAAATTCGAGCAACAGCGCGGCCAGTTCATCGACGCTGCGCGGCGAATCCCAGCGCGCGCCGTCGCGCCGGATCGACAGCGACCTGCCGTCGTCGAGCGCGCGCAGCTTGCGTAGGATCGCTTCGTCGGCTTGGGTGCGATCGGGCTCCGGCGCTGCCGCCTGCGCGGCCGCGATGATGGGGGCGTAGCCGGTGCAGCGGCACAGATTGCCGGCCAGCGCGCGATCGATCTCGGCTTCGCTCGGCGCTTCGTTGTCGCGCTTCAGCGCCACCAGCGACATGACGAAGCCGGGCGTGCAGAAACCGCATTGCGAGCCGTGATGCTCGACCATGGCGCGCTGCACCGGATGCGCGCCGCCGAGATCTTCGACCGTTTCCAGCTGCAGCCCGTCGATCGAGGCAAGAAAGCGGATGCAGCCATTGACCGGCTCGCTGACCACCCGCCCGTCTTCGACACGTCCGACCAGCACGGTGCAGGCACCGCAATCCCCTTCGGCGCAACCTTCCTTGGTGCCGGTGCGGCGCGCGGTCTCGCGCAGCCAGGTGAGAATGGTCGTGGTCGGCGCCGCGTCGCGCACGCTGACGACCTCGTCGCCGAGCAGGAACCGGATCTCGTCGCGTGAGTCGGTACGCACGCTCAGCTGCCGCGATAGGTCGAATAGCCGTACGGCGAGACCAGCAGCGGCACATGATAATGGCCGTCCATGTCCGCCATGCCAAAATCGATCCTCACCACGTCGAGGAAAGGCGGCGTCGGCAGGGCGATGCCTTGCCCGCGGAAATAATCGGCGACTGCGAATTCCAGCCGATAGCGTCCCGCCGCGAGCG
>JAQGIE010000042.1 GCA_028291365.1 Rhodospirillales bacterium | reverse complement strand
CCCTTCAGGATGGCCGGCATCGTGTACCACCAGAGCGGGAATTGCAGGATGACCGCGTCGGCCCACAGGAGCTTCGCCTGCTCGGCCGCGATGTCGGGCGTTTGCGTGCCGGTCGCGAATGCTTCCTTGGACGCCAATACGGGGTGCAGGCGCGTATCGGGGGAAAGGGTGGTGAAATCCGGGCGATCGAACTCGGATTTCCAGCCGCTCGCATAGAGGTCGGAGACCTGGACCTCATGGCCCGCGCTCTGCAGCGCAGAAACCGCGACCGCCTTCAGCGCGCCATTCAACGAATGCGGCTCGGGGTGCGCGTAGACAATAAGAACCTTCATCACCGGTCATCCCTGAACAGACAACGAGAGATGGAAGATTGCGCCTGGGCCGCTCTTCCGAAATGGCGAAGGGCTGGATATCATTCATCTGATTTACGGATGAATTGAATGGGCGAGCTTGAGTTGATGCGCACCTTCGTGCGCGTGGTCGAACGCGGCAGCCTGTCGGCCGTCGCGCGCGAAGCCGAGCTTGGGCAAGCGACGGTCAGCAGGCACCTGAAAGATCTGGAGACGGTCGTGGGCGCTGCGTTGTTGCAGCGCACGACGCGGCGCCTCGCGCTGACCGAAGCGGGCGCACAGTATTACGAACGCGCGAAGATCGTTCTGGGGCTCATCGAGCAGACGCATGAGGAAATCCGCACGTCCCACGCGCGTCCGGGCGGTGTCATCCGCCTGTCCTGCACGTCGGCCTTTGGCGTGCTGCACCTCTGCCGAATCCTTTTCGCGTTCCAGGACAAATATCCCCGGATGCGGATCGACCTTGGACTGACCGATGAGCGCATTGATCTCGTCAAAGACGGCGCTGATCTCGTTGTCCGCATGGGGACGCTCAACGACAGCGGCCTGGTCGCGCGCCGGCTCGGACAGGCGCGGCGGGTTCTTGTCGCGTCACCGGATTATCTGGCCAGGCATGGCGAACCGCGCAGGCCCCGTGACCTCGTGAAGCACAACGGCATCCGCTTTGCCGGTCTCGCCGGCGGCGGCGAGTTGCGGCTCACGAACGGGGCGGGGAAGACCGAAACCGTGCCCTTCGGCGGCGATTTCCAGGCCGATCTGGGACTCGCGCTCCGCGAGGCGTTTCTTGCCGGCCGAGGACTCGGCCCGGCGCATTATTGGCTGGTGGCCGATCTCCTCGAAGCAGGACGTCTCAAAATCGTGCTGCCCGAATACCGGCTGGAGCCGGTGCCCTTCCATGTGCTCGCGGTACCGGGACGCACCAAGCTTGCCCGGGTGCGTCTCCTGATCGATTTTCTTGCGAACGAGGTGGCAGCGGTGCCCGGCATGATCGGCTGAGGTGCTTGCAAGAGCCCGATGACCAATTGCCCGCAACGGAGCCGAGCGAAATGAGCGACGAGCCGAGCCTCATCGCGCGCAACCTGCGCAACGCGATCGTCGGTCCGTTCGATCTTCATGTTGCGGCGGGCGAGTGTCTTTCGATCGTGGGTCCGTCCGGCGCGGGCAAGACGCTGCTGCTGCGCATGCTCGCCGATCTCGATCCGTCCGACGGCGAGGTTTCGTGGACCGGCCGTGCACGCGCATCCTGGAGCGGTCCGGCGTGGCGGCGACTCGTCGGATATCTGCCGGCCGAGCCGGGCTGGTGGACGGACCGGACCGGTGATCATTTCGAAGATCTCGATCGTGCGGCCCCCGTCGCGGAAGCGCTTGGTCTCGCGCCGGGTCTCTTTGCCAGCGACGTGGTGCGGCTTTCAACCGGCGAACGGCAACGACTGGCGCTGGTGCGCGCGCTTTCGGTCGACCCGCGCGTGTTGCTGCTCGACGAGCCGACCGCAGCCCTGGACGCCGCGTCGGTCGGGCGCGTCGAAACATTGCTGCAGCAACGGATGAAAGACGGGCTTGCCATCGTGCTGGTCACGCATGACGAAGCGCTCGCCGCCCGTGTCGGTCGCGCGCAGCTCCGCATCAGCAATGGTCATCCGGCATGACGCCGATTCTTCTCGGTATCGAGGATCTCGCGATCGCGGCCTCGCTCGTGGTGCTGGACGCGGTCCTGTCGATCGTTCTCGGGCTCGGTCTGCACCGGCGCCTGGCGTGGGCGTCGCTGCGCCTCGTTGTGCAGCTTCTCGCCGTCGGTTTCGTTCTGCGCTTCCTGTTCGCTGCACCATCACCGGCCCTGACATTCATCGTCGTGCTCGCGATGACCGGCGCGGCGATTTATGAGAGCACCAGCCGCGGTGACCGCCGGCTGCGGGGCTGGTGGCGACATGCTTGCGCGGGCGTTGCCGTCGCAGCGCCGACCGCCCTCGTCGTGCTGCTGGCCCTCACCACCGCGATCCGCCCATCACCCTGGTACGATCCGCGCTATGCCGTGACGTTGGTCGGAATTGTGCTGGGCAGCGTGCTCAACGCCGCGAGCCTCGCGACCAACGCGTTTCTCACCACGAGCGTACGATCGAAAGCGGCGATCGAGGCGCGACTCGCGCTGGGTGCCGATCGCTGGACCTCGCTGGGGTCGGCGATGCGCGAGTCGATCCGGATCGGCATGCTGCCGATCATCAACCAGATGGCGGCGGCAGGACTCATTACGCTGCCCGGCATCATGACGGGCCAGATCCTCGCCGGATTCGATCCGATTGAAGCGGTGAAATATCAGATCCTGCTGATGTTCCTGCTGGCCGGGGGCAGCGGGCTGGCCGCGCTGCTGGCGGTGCGCCTGGCCGCGCTGCGCCTGACCGATGCACGGCAACGTTTGCGTCTCGACCATCTCGTCGACGCGCGCAGCGGCGCGGACCGCTGAACCTCGCGCATCAATTCACCCCGGCGCCGCACGATCGGCTCCACGCGCGTTTGCCACCTACGCCAGCACGACGCCTGCCCGCATGCGCGCGGCCGAAGCTCGTGGGCAAACCCGCGCCAATGGAGATGGATCATGACCCTTGCCGACACGACGAGCCCAAATCCCCCGCCCGCCCACGTCGACGTCAAGGCGATCAAGGCCCGCCAGCACGGCGCCTGGTCGTCGGGCGATTACGCGGTGGTTGGCACCACGCTTCAAATCGTCGGTGAGGAACTGTGTGAAGCGCTGGACGTTCGCCCCGGCCAGCAGGTGCTCGACGTCGCGGCGGGCAACGGCAATGTCTCGCTCGCAGCGGCGCGGCGCTGGTGCGACGTGGTCGCGACCGACTATGTGCCCGCGCTGCTCGAACGCGCACGCGAGCGCGCCGAGGCCGACCGGCTCGACATCGAATTCCGCGAAGCCGACGCCGAAGCGCTGCCGTTTGAGGATTCGAGCTTCGACGTGGTCGTCTCGACCTTCGGGGTGATGTTCACCGCCGATCATGATCGCGCCGCCGCCGAACTGGTGCGCGTCTGCCGGTCTGGCGGAAAGATCGGCATGGCGAACTGGACGCCCGACAGCTTCATCGGCCGGCTCTTCAAGACCATCGGCAAGCATGTGGCACCGCCGCCGGGCGCCAAGTCACCCGCGCTGTGGGGAACGCGCGCGCGGCTGGCCGAGATGTTCGAAGCAGACGCCTCGTCGATCGAGGCGACGCCGCGGACCTTCACCTTCCGCTATCGCTCGCCCCTTCATTGGCTCGACATCTTCAAGACCTATTACGGGCCGGTGCTCAAGGCCTACGGCGCGCTGGAACCGTCGGCGCAAGCGGCGCTCGACCGCGAGCTGCTCGAACTGATCGCACAGTTCAACCGGGCCAACGACGGAACCATGGTCGTGCCCAGCGAGTATCTCGAGATCGTCATCACCAGGCGGTAGGGCGTTTTCCGCCGACAGAAATCGCGACCCAACAAAGCCAGTCTGGAGCATGACCCGATTCAATTGGATCGGGTCATGCTGACCGCCGCAGCGCCGACCGCGCGGTCGGCGTCAGCCACCACAACTCCGTGCCGGCGTCGCAATGCGGCGCCAGCACGGCCTCGATCGCGGGTCGCGACGCAGCATCGTCAACCGCGGCGAACGCGACGAAGACCTCCTCGTCGCGCACCGGCAGGGCCGGGAAATTGTTTTCTTCGCGCGACGTGCAGTAGGTCGCAAGCAGCTCGGCGCCCGAATCCAGCAAGGCAGGCAGGATCTTGCCTTCGAACTGCGCCGCGAACCCCGTCGTGCCGCCCGGCGCCAGGAACCAGGTCATCGCCAGAAACAGGCCGGCCGGCATTTCGGTCGCGCCGCGCGGCGCGCGCTCGCGCCCGTCGCGCGTGAACCCGTATTGCGGCGCCGACGGGCGCAACAGGAACACGTCGTCGGAATCGAGCATGGTCGCGTTCGCTTTGGTGCGGTTCGCCCGCCAGGCCGGCCCGCCGTAAAAAGCCGCGAGGCCTTTGCCGCGCGCCGTCATGTCGGCAAAGCCGCGCAGCCAGACGAAGCGATCGGGCTGGTCGAGCACGCGAAACTGGCCGAGCAGGTGCATCTGCTCGGCTTCCTGCGTTTCGACGAACTCGCGGTCGAACAACTCGATCAGCTCGTCACGCCGTCCGGGATGCAGCGTGTAGCGGCGATATTCGACGAACGGGCAGGTGTCCACGCGGTGCTCCTTGGTGTGCGCGGGCAGAGACACCGACGCGGCGGCTGCGTCCTGGGCCACTTGATCGCGATCACATGGGCCGCGGCTTGCCAGGTCGGGTACGGCGCGCGAGGTTCCGGTCCATGTCCGCCAGGTCTTTCATCGCATCGTGACTCGCCGCGTTCTGCTCCTCGGTGCCAGCGGCTTCATCGGACGCAGCGTGGCGGCTTCGCTGCTCGAGCGCGGCTGGTCGGTGCGTGGCGTGGCGCGCGATCCCGCCGGACTCAAACGCATCCTGCCGCGCATCGAAGCCGTGCAAGCCGATCTTGCGCGCGATCTCGCTCCGGCGGACTGGAGCGAACGGGTCCGCGACTGCGAGGCCATCGTGAACTGCGCCGGGATTCTGCGCGGAAACCTCACCGCGGTGCATGTCGAAGGACCCCGCGCGCTGTATGAAGCGGCGCGAAAGGCGGGCGTGACGCGTGCCGTTCTGGTTTCCGCGATCAGCACCGGCGCGGCGACCGACTACGCGCGGACCAAGCTGGCCGGGGAAACCGTGCTGCGCGACTCGGGCCTCGCCTACTGCGTGCTGCGGCCGTCGCTGGTCTATGGCGAAGGTTCGTATGGCGGCACGTCGCTGTTGCGCGGCCTTGCCGGCTTTCCCGGACTGCTGCCGATACCGGGAAATGGCGACGCGCGCTTTTCGCCGATTCATCTCGACGATCTGGCGGCGATGATCGCAGCTTCGTTGGAGGGGCGCGCCGATGGTACGACGCTGGCGCCGTGCGGACCCGGCACGCTGACCTTGCGCGAGCTGCTGGCCGAGCTGCGTGCCTGGCTGGGCTTTCGGCGGGCGCCGCTGCTGCGCGTACCGATGCGCCTGATCCGCGTGGCCGCCAAACTCGGCGACCGTATGGGCGACGGTCCCATTGCCAGCGTGTCGTTGGCGCAGATGGAGCACGGCAATGAAGGCGACGCGGGGCCCGCTGCATCGGCGACCGGCGTAACGCCGATCGCGTTCGCCGCCGCGCTCGCCAGACGGCCTGCGCAGGTGCAGGACCGCTGGCATGCGCGGCTTTATTTCATGCGTCCGCTGGTACGGTTCGTCCTCGGCGCAAGTTGGATTTTTGTGGGCCTGATCGGATTGCCCGCCGCGTTCGGCGGCGAGTGGCCGATGCTGCCTTCATTGCTGGCTTGTGCATGGGACGTCGCGCTCGGTGTTGCGGTGCTGCGGCGGCGCCACGAACCTTCCAGGCTTGCGCTGGCGCAGATCGCGACGGTGCTGGCCTATACGCTCGCGGCAAGCTGGTGGGCGCCCGGTCTGTGGCTCGATCCGTTCGGGCCGCTGCTCAAGAACGCGACATTCGCCGTGGCGGTGCTGGTCTATGCCGTGCTGGAAGATGATCGATGAGCCTCGACGCCGCGACGCTCTATCTGCCGCTCAAATGGCTGCACGTGTTGAGCTCGACCGTGCTGTTCGGCACCGGTATCGGCACGGCCTTTCATCTGTGGTCGGCGTGGCGCTCGCGCGATGCGCAACGTCTCTACGGCGCGGCGCGCAGCACCGTGCTCGCCGATTGGCTCTTCACCGCAACGTCGGGTGTGCTGCAGCCGGTGAGCGGCGCCGCGCTGGTCTGGGCTGCCGGCTATGACTACGCGGCGCCCTGGCTGCTCGTGACCTATGCGCTCTACGTACTTGCGGCGCTGTGCTGGCTGCCCGTCGTCGCGATCCAGATCCGGGTGCGGGACGGCCTGGCCGGGCAGCAGGTCATTCCCGACGCGGTCGAGCGCGACATGCGGCGCTGGTTCCTGCTCGGCTGGCCGGCCTTTCTGGCCTTGACGCTGATCTTCTGGCTGATGGTCGCGAGACCTGCGTGACGCTCATGGGCACGTGAGCAGGTCTCGCTCAGCTTCGCCGCCGCCGCGGAGCCATGCTGTTTGCCATGACCGACACGATCCGCACCGAACGCGACGGCGTCCTCGCGACGCTCACCATCGACCGGCCGCACCGGCTGAACGCGCTCGATTACGCGACCATCGACGCATTGCTCGTCGCGCTTGACGCGATCGAGCGCGACGATGCGATCCGGGCCGTCATCCTCACCGGTGCCGGCACGCGCGCATTTTCCGCCGGCGCCGACATCCACGAATTCGCCGGCAGCATCGCCGCCGGTCCCGCCGTCGCGGTGCGCGAATTCCCGCGCCGCGGCCAGCGCCTCACCGCGCGCATCGAGTCGTTTCCCAAGCCGGTGATCGTCGCGGTCAACGGGCTCGCCTATGGCGGCGGTTGCGAAGTCACCGAGGCGGCGCCGCTCGCCATCGCCTGCGACGAGGCGACGTTCTGCAAAGCCGAGATCAAGCTCGGCCTGCCGCCCACTTTCGGCGGCACGCAGCGCCTGCCGCGCCTGATCGGTCGCAAGCGCGCCATGGAAGCGATCCTGACCGCCGCGCCGTTCGGCGCACAGCGCGCGCTCGAGTTGGGGCTGATCAATCGCGTCGTGCCGCGCGCAGCGCTGCTCGACGAAGCGCGTTCGCTCGGGCACGCCATCGCTGCCTTTGCGCCCCGCGCCGTGTCGGCGTGCCTGGCGGCGGTGACGCGCGGGCTCAACGTCACGATCGACGAAGGGCTCGCGATCGAAGCGGCGGAGTTTGCGTCGCTGGTCGGCAGCGCCGATCTCGCCGAAGGCGTCGCCGCCTTTCGCGAAGGTCGGGCGCCGCGCTTTGTCGGGCGGTGAAGCGGCTTCCATCGGAAAACGCGACCGGACAAAGACTCAGCGGCGCGATCGGATCAGCGCCAGCAGCGCCGCCGCGACCGCGCTTTTCAGCACCGCGCCGAACAGGACGGTGAGTTCGACGCCGGCGCGATTCCACGCCAGCCCGACCGCAATCAGCATGACATGCGCCGCCAGCGCGACCGCGAACCAGCGTCCCAGCCGCGCGCCGGCCCAATGACGCGCCGCGCCTGCCAGCAGCGCCGCCGGCAGAAAACCCAGCACCCAGCCGAACGAGCCGCTCTGCACGAAGCGCGGAAACGGGATCGAGCTGCCGAACGAGAGGACCGGCAGACCTGCCACCGCGGCTGCGGCGTAGAGCAGCACCGCGGCAGCGCCGATCCGCGGCCCCCACAATCCGGCCACCAGCACGAGCGCGAGACTCTGCAGGGTCGACGGGGTCGATCCCAGCGGCACCGCGCAACGCGCGCCGAGAAGGATCGCCGCGGTTCCGACAATCGTCAGCAGCAACGGTTGGCCGAGCGCACCGAGCGGCCTAGATCTGACGCGGGACATCGGAGCTGAAACCTATGAATCGTGCTGATCTGCGACGGGACAAGGCGGGCGTGGCCGGGGCGCAGGGTGACGAGGCCGCCTCGCTGCCGCGCTGGGATCTATCGGATCTCTACTCGGGGCGCGAGTCGCCTGCGATCGAAGCCGACTTGCAGCGTCTGGCGCGCGAGGCGACCGAGTTCGCCAAGCGCTATCAAGGCAAGGTCGCGTCGCTCGACGGCGATGCGCTGGCTGAATCGGTCGCCGCCTATGAACGCGTCGATGAGGGCCTGTCGAAACTCGTATCCTATGCCGGGCTGGTTCATGCCGAGGATCAGGAAGATCCCGCGATCGGCCGCTTCTACCAGACGATCGTCGAGCGCGTGACGCAGATCTCGTCCGACCTCGTCTTCTTCTCGCTCGAACTCAACCGCATCGAAGAGAGCGATCTGACAAGCGCCTATGGCAGCAGCGCGGCGCTCCGCCATTGGCGTCCCTGGCTCGATTCGGTGCGCGTCTTTCGCGCCCATCAGCTCAGCGACGATGCCGAGAAGCTGCTGCACGAACGCCATGTCGTCGGCTCGGGTGCGTGGTCGCGCCTGTTCGACCAGACCATCGCCGGCCTGCGCTTTCCCGTGGGCGGCAAGGAGCTGCCGATCAGCGACACGCTCAACCTGTTGAGCGAACCGGACGAGGCGGTGCGGCGCGAAGCCGGGCTCGCGGTCGCCGAAAAACTCGCGGCCAACAACAAGCTGTTCGCGCTGATCACATCGACCTTGGCCAAGGACAAGGAGATCGACGATCGCTGGCGGCGATATCCACGTTCGACCTCGTTCCGCAATCTCGCCAATCAGGTCGAAGACGAGGTCGTCGACGCGCTGGTCGCCGCGGTCGAGCAGGCGCATCCACGCCTGTCGCATCGTTATTACGCGTTGAAGGCGCGCTGGTTCGGCAAGGAGAAGCTGAACTGGTGGGACCGCAACGCGCCGCTGCCGGGTGACGCTGATCGCGCCATCGGCTGGGAGGCGGGACGCGAGCTGGTGCTGGGCGCCTATGCGCGCTTCTCGCCCGATCTCGCCAAGGTCGGCGAACGGTTCTTTGCCAACAGCTGGATCGACGTGCCGCCGGTGGCGGGCAAATCGTCAGGCGCTTTCGCGCATCCGACCGTGCCCAGCGCGCATCCCTATCTGCTGCTCAACTGGCACGGCAAGGTTCGCGATGCGATGACGCTCGCGCACGAGCTGGGTCACGGCGTGCACCAGGTGCTGGCGGGCGCACAGGGACATCTACTGTCGCAGACGCCGCTGACCTTGGCCGAGACGGCGAGCGTGTTCGGCGAAATGCTGACCTTCCGCGCGCTGCTCGACGGCGAGAAGGATCCCGCCGTACGCCGCTTCATGCTGGCCGCCAAAGTCGAGGACATGCTGAACACGGTGGTGCGGCAGATCGCATTCCATCGCTTCGAGCTGCGCGTTCACGGCGAACGTCGCGACGGCGAGTTGACGCCGGAACGGCTGGGCGAGATCTGGCTCGAGACACAACGCGACAGTTTGGGCCCGGCGATCGACATCGATGCGCGATACGCCAATCTGTGGGCGTATATTCCGCATTTCGTGCACACGCCGTTCTATGTCTATTCGTACGCGTTCGGCGATTGCCTGGTGAATGCGCTCTATGCCGAGTACGAGGCGCATCCCGACGGGTTCGCCGAGAAATATCTCGACCTGCTGCGCGCGGGCGGCACCAAACGCCACGGCGAATTGCTGGCACCGTTCGGGCTCAACGCCGCCGACCCCGCTTTCTGGGCGCGCGGCCTGTCATTGATCGAACGTATGGTCGACGAGCTCGAAGAGGTTTCCTGACCCCGGTCGTTTCGCGAAGCGAACACGATCCGGCATGCGCAGCGCACGGGCGCATACCGCCAAACAAAAAAGCGGCGGGCTTTGGGCCCGCCGCTTTCGTCGTACCGCTGATGCGGAAGATCAGTAGCGCGTGCCGGGGCTATTGCTGGAGCCGCCGCTCGGCGTGTTGCTCTTCTGCTTGGAAGCGTTCTCTTCCTGCTGCTTCAGCGCTTCTTCGTTCGCCTTCTGGGTTTCGCTGTTGACGCGCTGCGTCTCGGCATTGATCTGCTGCGCCTTGGCGTTGAAGGCGGTCACGGCTTTTTCGATGTTGTTCTTGGCCTCGACCGCATCCTTGGTCGCGGCGCATTTGGCATAGCGATCGTTGAAGTCGGCCTGGGCGACTTTGAGATCGGCCTGGATCTGCACCACATGCTCACGCGTCGGCACGGCAGGAAAGTCGAGCGCCTTCATCGGCGTGCAGCTCGCGGGCGTGGTCTGCGGCCGGCCATTGGTCTTGTTGAAGGTGGCGACCTCGGCACTGAGCTTGTTGCCGTAGGCTTCGACCTTCTTCTGGAACTTGCCCCAATCGGCGTCGCTCGCGCACTGCATGTAGCGCGAGTTTCCGTCTTTCACGGCAGCTTGATACTGCTTGGTCAGCGCGTTGAGCTCTTCGCTCGTCATCTTCGCGGCGGGCTGCTTGGGGACCACCGGCTCCTTGCAGTTCGCGGGGGTCACGGCCGGCGCGCCCGACTGGGCCTGCGCCTGCGCGGCGACGAACAAGGCAAAGACGGCGGCGGCGAATGCAGAAGCTTGGCGGATCATCGTGGCTCTCGTGATCGTCCCGGGGAAAAGTGGTGGCGCGGCCACTCGCGGACAGCCGCTGCCATGACTGCTGCGGGTGGTTACTGCTTCGCAGGCGTCTTGTTGTACTCGTTGACCGCGACTTCGTAGTCCTTCGACACCTTGGTGCCTTCGTTACGCGCCGAGTTGGCCTCATCGACCAGGCACTTCATGTAATCGTTCATCGCCTTGGTATAGGCCTGAACTTTGCCGCCGGCCGTCTTCATGTCGGTTTCGGTAGCGGTCTTGCCGCTCGGAACCGAGGGGGCGGCGGGGCGGGCGCCACAATCCTTCGCAACCGCAGGGGCGGCGGCGAAAGCAACGAGAGCGGCGAGCGCGAGAACGGACTTCATCTGACAGCGTCTCCTTGGAGATGTGTTACGGGCGTCGGAACCTATCCGAAGCATTGCCGGAGTCACTACCCTGAATAGGACGGAAATGCGGCCTTGGTTAACATCAGCTTCCGGGTGCGGAATCGCCTGGACGGCCGCAACTGTTCCAGAATTCCACTGGATTCAGGAGAATTAGGCCGAGGCGGACAGTTTTTCCCGGCGGCGCTGCACCGAGGACGGGATGCGGAGCTGTTCGCGGTACTTCGCCACGGTGCGGCGCGCGATCTCGATTCCGTCCTTCTGGAGCAGGTCGACGATGGTGTCGTCGCTGAGAATCGCGTCGGCGGCTTCGCCGGTGATCAGCTTCTGGATCCGGAAACGCACCGCCTCGGCCGAGTGGGAATCGGTGCCGGCCGAGCCCGCGATCGCGGTCGAGAAGAAATATTTGAGCTCGAAAATGCCCCGCGGAGTCTGCATGTATTTGTTCGAGGTGACGCGGCTCACCGTCGATTCATGCATTTCGATCGCGGTGGCGATGTCGCGCAGGATCAGCGGCCGCAGATATTGCACGCCGTAGATGAAGAACGCGTCCTGCTGGCGCACGATCTCGCTGGCGACTTTCAGGATGGTGGTGGCGCGCTGGTCGAGCGAACGCACCAGCCAGTTCGCCGCCGTCAGCCGCTCGGCCATGTAGTCGCGATCGGCTTTGCTCAACGTGCCTTTTTGCACCACGGCGTGGTAGCGGCGATTGACCAGCACCTTGGGCAAGGTGTCGTGGTTGAGCTCGACCACCCAGCCGCCCGACGGGTTGGGGCGCATCAGAATGTCGGGCACGACGGTGTGCACCGGCGAAAAATCGAACTCCCGGGCCGGTTTCGGGTTGAGCTGTTTGATCTCGGCGATCATGTCGGCGAGATCGGCACTATCGACGCCGCACAGCCGCATCAGGTCCGGCATGCGCCGCGCCGCCAGCAGGTCGAGATTGTCGAGCAGCGTCTGCATGGCCGGATCGCAGCGGTCGCGCTCGCGCAGCTGCAGCGCCAGACATTCCGCCAGCGAGCGCGCGCAGACGCCGGTCGGCTCGAATTTGTGCAGCTTCAACAGCACCGTTTCGACCTGCTCGACCGGCGCGCCGAGCGCGGCGGCGACGTGCGCGAGCGGTTCGGTGATCCAGCCGCATTCATCGACCATCTCGATCAAGGCGCCGCCGATCAGACGTTCGGCGGGGTCGGTGATCTCGACCGCAAGCTGCTCGTAGAGATGATCGCGCAGCGTCTTGGTTTCGGTCAGCCGCTCGGTGGCATCGAAGTCGTCGTCCTCGAACGAGGTGCCGCCGCCGCTGCGTTCGCGCGCGAAGGCCGAGGGGCCGGCTTCGTCATAGGTCGTGTCGTGATCGGTATCGAGCGGGGTCTCGGCGGTACCGGCCGCGTCGTTCTGGGTGATCTGCGTGAGGTCCTGCGTGCCCTCGCTTTCGGGGCGGGCTTCGGCGGCAGGCTGGTCGGCGGCGGTGGGCGGCTCGGCCGGATCGGCCATTTCGAGCAGGGGGTTCTGCTCCAGCTCGCGTTCGACATAATCCACCAGCTCGACGTTCGACAACTGCAGCAGCTTGATTGCCTGCTGCAGTTGAGGGGTCATCACCAGGGTCTGCGCCTGGCGGAGATCGAGCCGTTGCGTGAGCGCCATGTCGACGTATCGAACGCCTAAAGACTGAACCTTTCACCCAAGTAGACCCGCCGGACATCCTGGTTTCCGACGATGTCCGAGGGTGCGCCCTCCATGAGGACGGCGCCATCATGCAGGATGTAGGCGCGATCTACGATATCGAGCGTCTCGCGAACGTTGTGGTCAGTGATCAGCACGCCGATGCCGCGGCGGCGCAAAAGTTGGATCAACTCGCGGATTTCGCCCACCGCGATCGGGTCGATGCCAGCCAGAGGTTCGTCCAGCAGCATGAATTGCGGCTGGCTCGCCAGCGCGCGCGCAATCTCGACGCGGCGGCGCTCGCCACCAGACAGCGCCAGCGCCGGCGTGCGGCGCAGGTGCGAAATCGAGAATTCGGCCAGCAGATCGTCCAGCATCACGGCGCGCTGGTCGGGGTCGCTTTCCACCACTTCGAGCACGGCGCGGATGTTTTCCTCGACCGTCAGCCCGCGAAAGATTGACGCTTCCTGCGGCAGGTAGCCGATTCCCAGCCGGGCGCGGCGATACATCGGCAGCGAGGTGATGTCGTGCCCGTCGAGATGGATCGAGCCCGTATCGGCCGCGATCAACCCGGTGATGATGTAGAAACAGGTGGTCTTGCCGGCGCCGTTAGGGCCGAGCAGGCCGACCGCCTCGCCGCGCTGGACCGCGACCGACACGTCGCGCAGCACCGGGCGGCGCTTGAAGCGCTTGCCCAGATGGCGGGCCACCAGCCCGGCATTGTCGGCGACCAGCCGCGGCATGTCGTTCATTTCTTCGCCTCGGCGCCGGCCTGCGCGCTCGCAGCAGGGGCCCTCGCCGGTTGTTTGTCATCGGAGTTCTTGGGCACGAACAGGCCGCGCACGCGGACCGGCGCAGTCTTGGCCGGACCGGGCGGCGTGCCCGGCTCGGGTGCGCCGGCAGCCTTGCTCTGTGCGAATTTCGCCGGGCCCGCGATCGTCGCGCGCCGGGTTCGCATGTCGTAGGTGCCGTGCGCGCCGCGAACCACATCCTTGGGGGTCGTGATCACGACGTTGCCGAAACCTTCGACCTGGTGCAGCGAGGTCGAGCCTTTCTCGTCCTTGGTGAAGTGCGCCACCAGCACGTCGCCGGCCAGCGTGTCTTCCCGCTTGCGCGCCAGCGCCTGACCGCGCGCGACCGCGGTCTCGGTGTCTTCCCAATATTCGATCGAGTCTTTCGCGGTGACGGTTTCGATCGGGGTGATCACTTTGAGATCGCCGCCGGTCAACACCACGACTTTTTTGTCGACGTCGTAGACCGCGCGGTCGCCATAGGCGGTGCGGCCGTTATTTTCGATCTTCACCCCGCCCTCGGCGATGACGCGCCAGATCTGGCCGGGGTCGGCGTCGCTGGGATCGCCTTTCTTGTGCTCGGGCGCCGGCTTCTTCGCGTCTTTCGGTGACTCGCGATAGAAGGCGGTCAGCGTGTCGGCGTGCACGGTCGAGGGGCCGCGTGTGGCGACCGCGTTCTTGCGGGCGACGTAGGCGCGCGCATCCTGCAGCCATTCCAGCGTGCCGTCGGCGGTGATCTCCAACGGCGCCTTGTCGTTCTTGTCGGCCGGATCGGCGAAGGGTGTGAGTTGCGCGGCCGCCGGCGACGCGATGGCGATCGCCAGCACCGACAGCGCCGCGAACTTCAAGCCGACCTGCATCATGCCGAAAGACTTCACGTCAAAAAATTTCACGAGGGAGGCCGCTCCGCCACGCGCAGCGTCAGTTTGGACGGACCGGTGAAGACCGTGTTCTCGCCCTTGTCGGTCACGCGAAAGCCCAGCGCGCGAATCTCGCCCTTGGGTCCGTGACCTTCGACCGGCTGATCGCCCCACACCACCCCCTGGTTGAAATCGACATGCGCACGTTCGGTCAGAAACCGATACCCCTCGTCGTGGAACAGTTCGACCGCGCCGTCGAGATCGATCTTGCCGGTATTCTGGTCGTAGCGGCCATGGACGGCCTTCACCGCGATCCAGCGTCCGTTGGCCAGGGTGATTTCGGCGACCGGATGGGTCATCTCGACGATGCCCGACCCGTCCAACGCCTGTTCGGCTGCATCCGAGGTGATCGTATAGGGTCGGCTCGACCGATCCATGCCGGTGAAGCGTGTATTGACCATCTCGGAGCGGCGCCGTTCCTCCTGCGCCGTTTCGATCTGGCGCGGCCGGAACTGCGGCCATAGCGCGATCACGCCCAGCAGGACCACGACGACGACCGGCAAAGCCACGCGCAGTATCCGCACCTGGCGGCTGCGCCGCAGGTTGATCGGATCGCGCTTTGTCGGCGTCCAGGCGACGCGGTCGCGCGCGGCCCCAGATTCCAAGTCAGAATCCATGACTTACATATACAGATGAGGGGCCCTTTCGTCAGGCCCCCGGATACAACGAGTCACAGCCTTTGCGGTTGATTCACGTGCATTCGTGCCGAATGCGCGATCGAAGCCACCGCGATCAGTGGGCGAAAATGTCCGCGTCGGCCCAGCCCTTCAGGTCCAGCCACCCCCGCGTCGGCAGGAAGCGGAAACAGGCTTCGGCGTGGTCGAGCCGGCCTTCGCGCACCAGCATCTCGGTCAACTTGGTCTGCAGCGCATGCAGGTGCAGCACGTCGGACGCGGCATATTCGAGCTGCGCCTCGGTCAATTCGGGCGCGCCCCAATCCGAACTCTGCTGCTGCTTCGACAGTTCGACGCCGAGCAGCTCGCGCACGAGATCCTTGAGCCCGTGGCGATCGGTGAAGGTGCGAACCAGCTTCGATGCGATCTTGGTGCACCAGATCGGATTCACGTCGACGCCGAGATAGGCCTTCAACACCGCGACGTCGAAACGCGCGAAATGGAACAGCTTCACCACCGACGGATCGGTCAGCAGCCGTTTCAGATTGGGCGCGTCAAAGCGATTGTTGAACTGAACGAGATGCACCGTGCCGTCGCCCGACGACAGCTGCACCAGGCACAGCCGGTCGCGTTCGGGGCGCAATCCCATCGTTTCGGTATCGATCGCGACGATCGAACCGAACGAGAGATCCGGGGGCAGGTCGCCCCGATGAAGGGTGATTTTTTCGTTCACGTGAATGGTGCCCAGGAGAAGACTCGAACTTCCAAGGCCTTTCGGCCACTGGTACCTGAAACCAGCGCGTCTACCAAATTCCGCCACCTGGGCAGTGCGGGCGCACGTGATAGGCCTCCCCCTGGCGCGTTGTCAACGTAGGCGCCACGAGGTACGAGCAGCGCCGAAACCCGAGCCCGGACCCCTTGATGACCTACAAGACCCCAGTCGCGACCATCTTCGGCGGCACCGGCTTTATCGGACGCCACGCGCTCAAGAAGCTGACCGGATCGGACATCGTGATCCGGGTCGCCACGCGGACCCTGGCGAACGCCGCGTATCTCCGTACCGGCGGCGCGGTCGGGCAGGTCGTGCCGATTCTGGTCGATCCCTACGATGATCGGATGCTGGCGGCCGCGATCGACGGCGCCGACGTCGTGATCAACCTGGTCGGAATTCTGGCCGAGCGGGGCAAATCCACCTTTCAGCGGGTCCAGGCGGAGCTGCCGGCACGGATCGGGGCTGCCGCCACGCGCGCCGGCGTGCAGCGCGTCGTGCATATTTCGGCCATCGGCGCCGATCCGAACGCGACCTCGCGCTACGCCGCGACCAAGGGAGAAGGCGAGCGGGCGCTGCGCGCCGCTTTCGCCGCTGCGACAATTCTGCGCCCCTCGATCGTGTTCGGATCCGAGGACGCGTTCTTCAACCGCTTCGCCAGCATGGCTCAGCTTTCGCCGGTGCTGCCACTGATCGGCGGCGGCAAGACGCGTTTCCAGCCGGTCTGGGTCGGCGACGTGGCGCAGGCCATCGCCAACGTCGTCGCCAATGATTCGACGCGCGGCCGCATCTACGAGCTCGGCGGTCCCGCCGTGCATAGTTTCGAAGAGTTGATGCAGCTGCTGCTGAAAGAGATCTGTCTCGAGCGCATGCTGTTGCCGATTCCGTTCGGCATCGCCGAGTTGCTGGCGAAGTTCACCGGCTGGCTGCCGGGCGCGCCGCTCACCGCCGATCAGGTCGAACTGCTCAAGCGCGACAACGTCGTGTCGCCCGGCGCGGCGACGCTGCGCGATCTCGACATCGAGGCGACGTCGATGGAGCTGATCCTGCCGACCTATCTCGACCGCTATCGCAAAGGCGGCCGCTTTGCCGACATCCGCGACTACTCGCTGCGCTGATAGGGCGGTGCTCATCACCGAACCAAGGCGAAGCGGCGCCGATCAAATCGTTGGCGTTTTGGCGGTGAACGGTACAGTGGCGTTCACGCGTTCAACGCGCACCGTCTCCAGCAGCGCCCAGCCGAGCACGAAGAACAGCACCACGACGCTCATGCCGATGCGCTGCGAACCGGTGGCGGTGGTCGCCAACGAGAAGCCGAGCGGTCCGAGAAAAGTGAAGGCGCGCCCGGTCAGGCCATACAGCCCGAACAATTCGGCGGTGCGTCCGGGCGGTGACAGGCGCACCAGCAGCGAACGGCTTGCTGCCTGCGTCGGTCCGACGAACAGCGACAGGCACAAGGCCAGCACGACGAAGGCGCTCGCGTCTTGGACCAGCAGCAACGGCACGCCGCTGACGATCAGCCCGATCAGCGACAGGCGCACGGTCGGCTTCGAACCCAGAAAATCGTCGAGCCAGGCGAATCCGATCGCACCGATGCCGGCCGCAACGTTGAGGCCGATGGCAAGCAGCACGACTTTGTCGAACGCCATGCCGAACGTGCCGGCGGCGTAGAGACCGCCCATCGCGAACACGGTTGCGAGCCCGTCGCGATAGAGCGCGCTGGCCAGCAGAAAGCGCCACAGATCCGGCTCGCGCCGCGCTTCGCGCAAGGTCGCGGCGAGACGCGCCAGGCCCGCGCGTGCCGCTGCGCCGATCGACAGCGCCGCTTTCGCTTCGCGCAGCACCAGCAGCAACGGCAGCGTGAAGACGAGATACCAGACCGCAACCAGCAGCATCGTCGCGCGCACATTTTCGGCGTTGCTTCGCGTCAGGCCGAACCACGGCTGTTGCGGCTGCACGAACCCGACCAGCGCGACGGCGAGACAGGCGATGCCGCCCAGATAAGCACAGGACCAGCCCCAGCCCGACAGCCGGCCGAGTTTGGCCGGTGGCGCCAGACGCGGCAGCAGCGCGTTGTAGAACAGGAAGGCGAGTTCGAACGCGATGGCCGACACGCCGACCACGACCAGCACCCAGATCGCGTTGCCGCGGTCGGGTGTCGCGAACCAGAGGCAGGCGCTGGCGGCGGCGACGATGCTGCCGAACAGGATCAGGAACGGCTTCACGCGGCGCTGCTGATCGGCGATGGCGCCGATGACCGGACTCAGGATCGCGACGCCGACGCCCGCTGCGCCCATCGCGAAACCCCAGGCCGCGCTGCCACTGGTCTCGTCGCCCCAGATCGCCTTGGCGAAATAGACCGGGAAGACGAAGGTCACGATCACCGTGTTGAAAGCGGCGAGTCCGACATCATAGAGGCACCAGGCCAGCACGGTCGTGCGGTCGAACCGGGTCGGCGGGGCGGAACTGGTCTGCGGGTACATCGTTGGGAAGTACATCCCAGCCGCCGGAGTTGCGAGATGCTTGCCACCCTCATCATCGGTCTTGTGATCGGTCTCGTCGCCAAGCTGCTGATGCCGGGCCGCGATCCTGGCGGCTTCATCATCACCATGCTGCTCGGCGTCGCGGGCTCGTTCGTTGGCACCTATCTCGGCCAGACGTTGGGCTGGTACCGCCAAGGCGAGACGGCGGGATTCGTCGGCAGCGTGATCGGCGCGATGATCCTGCTGTTTCTCTATCGGATGATCGCCGGGCGCCGCGACGCGTAGCGTCGCGGCTGGTTTTCGTTTGCCGGCCTGCGCCGGCAGGCGACGCGTAGCGTCGCGGCTGGTTTTTGTTTGTCGGCCTGCGCCGGCAGGCGACGCGTAGCGTCGCGGCTGGTTTTTGTTTGCCGGCCTGCGCCGGCAGGCGACGCGTAGCGCCACGGCCTGCGTCGACGCTAGCCGCGCCGCCACACCATCGCAAAACTGATCGGGTGGTTGCGATGCGGCGCCCATTTGGGCTTGGCCGCGATCCACGCGTCGTCGATCACGCCTTCGACCATGTCCTGCAGCACGAAGCCGGCTTCATGCGCGGCGGTGACGTGATCGGCGAAAAGATGCACGTGGCTTTCGACCGTGACCGAGTCGCCGCTGGCGCGATCGAAATGCGTCGGCATGCCCAGCATCAGGAAATGCGGGTGATAACCGACCAGCACGAACCGCCCGCCCGGGCGCAGCAGCCGCGCCACTTCGCGATAGAGCGGGCGCAGGTCAGCGATATGTTCGTCGGCGAGACTCTGCGTTGCGAGGTCATAAGCGCCGTCGCCAAGCCCGGTCGCGGTGACGTCGGCCAGGATCAGCCGGTCATAGCGTTTCTTCTGCTCGGCCAGCGCCAGCATCGCGGGGGTCAGATCGACACCGTCGAGCCGCGCGACGCCCTGCGCGCGCAACCAGGCGCCCACCCGTCCGGTGCCGCAGGCGAGGTCGATCGTGGCCTCGCTCGCCGGCCAGTCAACGCAGCGCAGCCGCGCAAGCAGCCTGAGATCCATCAGATCGAGGACGGTCGCCTCGTAGGTCGGCGCCCATTCGCCATAGCCGTCGCGTGGGCCGAGGACGGGGTAGTGGCGCTTGTCGAACGACGCGAAGTCCATGACGACCCTCGAACGCAAAAAGCCGCCCCAGGGCGTAGCGGCGCCACCGGGTCGGTGCAAATTCCAACGTCTAGAAAACTGGAGCGGGCGAAGGGATTCGAACCCTCGACCCCAACCTTGGCAAGGTTGTGCTCTACCCCTGAGCTACGCCCGCGCTCCGATTCCCGTGGCCGGTCCGGCCGCGGAAGTCGCGCACTATACGGATCCGCGTTCCGGGCGCAAGCGGGCCGAAAATGGCCCGGTTGGCCAAGGCTGCGACGAAAACGCCTTGCCCAGGGCGCCTCGGCCGCACATCTAATCGCCGCCCCAAATTGCCTGAATGACGGAACCGACCCCATGACCTTCACGCTCGGCCAGACCGCAGCGGCACCGGACGCGGACAGCGCCGTGATCGACGCCACGACGCAGAGCTTCGAAAGCGATGTGCTTCGCGCCTCGCGCGAACGCCCCATCGTGGTTGATTTCTGGGCCCCCTGGTGCGGCCCGTGCCGCCAACTCACGCCGGCGCTCGAAAAGGTGATCGGCGCGACCAAGGGGAGGGTCCGCCTCGTCAAAGTGAATATCGACGAGAATCCCGAACTGGCGCAGGCGCTGCGCGTCCAGTCGATTCCGACCGTCTACGCGTTTCTCGACGGCCGCCCGGTCGACGGCTTCATGGGCGCGCTGCCCGAAAGCCAGTTGAAGCAGTTCGTCGATCGCCTGCTGAAAGGTGCACCCGACAGCGAAGAGGAAGGAATCCAGGCCGCGCTCGCCGAAGCGAAGACGGCCGAAGACGAAGGCGATCCTGCCGGCGCCGCGGAAATCTATGCCGCGCTGCTCGAACACGACCCCGAACTCAGCGCCGCGCATGCCGGGCTGCTGCGCACCGTGATTGCCGCCGGCGACCTCGAGGGCGCCAAGCAGCGCCTCGCCGCACTGCCCGAAAGCGTTGCCAAGGATCCTGCCATCGCCGCAGTGCGGACCCAGCTCGACCTCGCCGAACAGGCGGCCAAGAGCGGCCCGCTGGCTGAACTCGAAGCCAAGGTCGCGCGCGATCCCAACGACCAGGCGGCGCGGCTCGAACTCGCGCTCGGCCTCTACGCGGCCGGCCAGCTCGAAGCCGCGATGGACGTGCTGCTCGACTCGATCCGCCGCGACCGCGCCTGGAACGACGGCGAGGCGCGCAAGCAGCTGGTGAAGTTCTGGGAGGCCTGGGGGCCCACCGATCCGCTGACAATTCAGGGGCGGCGAAAACTCTCCTCGATTTTGTTCAGTTAAGCCCTAGCTCGGTCGCTATGCCCCGCAACGCTTTCGATCCGCCATTCGAGCGCTTGCCCAGCACGCTCCCGATCTTTCCGCTGACCGGCGTGCTGCTGCTGCCGCGTGGCAAGCTGCCGTTGAACATCTTCGAACCGCGCTATCTGGCGATGTTCGATGATGCGATGCGGGGCGATCGGCTGGTCGGCATGATCCAGCCCTGCGGCGAAGGCTGTTCATACAAAGCGCAGTCGGGGGCCGGTCCGGCGATTTTTCCGGTCGGCTGCGCCGGCCGCATCACCAGCTTCAACGAAACCGAAGACGGCCGCTATCTCATCACCTTGACCGGGCTGGCGCGCTTCCATGTCAAAGGCGAGCTGCCCGCCGTCAAAGGCTATCGCCGCGTGCAGGTCGATTGGGCGTCGTTCAAGGCCGACTACCAAGAGGGCGCGACGGCGCCGATCGATCGTTCGCGCCTGCTCGAATTGCTGCAGGCCTATTTCCGCCAGCAGGGCCTTTCGGCCAACTGGGACGCGATCGAAAGCGCGCCCGACGAAAAGCTGGTGACCTCGCTCGCCATGATCTGTCCTTTCGCTTCGAGCGAAAAACAGGCGCTGCTCGAAGCGACCTGCCTCAAGGAGCGGGCCAAGGTCATGATGGCCCTGCTCGAAATCGCGGTCGCGACGCAGATGGACGGCGACGACCCCTGTCATTAAGTTCTGGGCCATGCCCGATGCGCGTCGCACCGTCGATCCAAAGCTGCTCGACCTTCTGGTTTGCCCGCTGACCAAACAACCGTTGCGCTACGATTCCGCCGCGCAGGAGTTGATCAGCGACGCAGCCCGTCTGGCCTATCCGATCCGCGACGGCATTCCGATCATGCTCGTCGACGAAGCCCGGCAACTGGATCCGTGAAAACCGTGCGCCCGTGCGCGGGGTTGGCAGGGCGGCCGAGCATGTGCGGACAACGAAGATGAGCGACGTATGGCCGAACGAGATCAAGCTCGTTCGCGCTACGCAGACACTTGAGATCGAATTCGACGACGGCACGCACATCGCGCTGCCGGCCGAATATCTACGCGTCGAATCGCCGTCGGCCGAGGTGCAGGGTCACGGCGGCGGGCCGAAGCAGCTCGTTGCGGGCAAGCGCAGCGTCGCCATCGTCGCGGTCGAGCCGGTCGGAAACTACGCCGTGCGGCTGCGGTTCGACGATGGGCACGATACCGGGCTCTATAGCTGGTCGTATCTGCACCTGCTTGGGCGTGAGCAGGACAAACGCTGGGCCGAGTATCTGGAGCGGCTCGACGCCGCAGGCGCCCGCCGCGATCCCGCCACGAGCCGCGCGTAAGCAGCAGCGCATGCGAGCACGATTGCGATTCGCCCGATTCCGATTCCTGGCCTTGGGGTTGGCGCTGTTGGCGGCTGCGTGCGACGACGACCGGAAGAAGCCCGAGCCGGTCGCGTCGAACGGGGCACTGACCAAGGTGGCGGCCCCGAGCCGCGCCGCCGCTGCCGAACGGCGCAATTTCACCTGGCGTCTGGTGCCGTCGACCGAAGCGCTCGAATCGGTCGAGCAGGCGCTGTCGCACCACGAATTGCCGTCGCGCGCGACGCTGGACGTCGCCTCGCTGGTGGCGGGGTTCGCCTATGACGTGCCGGCACCGCACGACGCGCCGTTCGAAGTGCACACGACCTTGCTGCGTTCGCCCTGGAACGAAAGCGGCTGGCTGTTGCATGTCGCGGTGCGCAGCGCCGACGGCACCAAGCTCGGCAATCTCGCCGCCGAGGAAGGCGTCGCGATCGAGTTCGATCCGACCGAAGTGGCGCGCGCGCGTCCGATCGGCGGCGATCGGGTCGCCATGTCGTCGGACGGGAAACTCGCCCAGGCGCTGTACGAGCTGACCCCGGCGCGCCCCTGGGCGCTGCGCCGCGAGCCGCCGCGCACGCAGATCCATCTCGGCACGGTGCAGCTGCACTGGCGAACCAGCACCGCCAACGAGCCCAGCGGACTTGCCCGCGCCATCGCGGTCACCGCCATCGATGACGTCGAGAAGGTCGATTCCGAAACCCGCTTCGCCATCGCCGCAGCCGCCTTCGGGCTGGTGCTGCGCGGCGACCGCGCGGTGCGCGACTTCGACTATGGCGATGTCGAAATGCTGGCAGCGCCCCCGGCCTCGCGCGACCCCGACGGCCGCCGTGCCCGGATGCTGGCGGCGGTCCGCATCGCCGACCACACCGTTTCCGGCGCGCCCGAGCGGACCCGCGACTAGCGGGTTTTCGGCGGGAGAACGCGCCAGATCAAAAAGCTGGAGAGCAGGACCCGATCGATTTGATCGGGCCCTGCTCTAGGGTCGGCTATGCGCTGAATACACGGTTTGATGAATTGACGGGGGCGTCCGCAAACGGCTACGGACCGGGCTCCACTCAAGCGAAGGTCGAGGCTCGATGGCATCGCGGAAGCTCGTGACAGATGCGCGGACGGCGCTGGACGGCGTGCTGTTTGACGGCATGACGATCATGGCCGGCGGCTTCGGCCTGTGCGGCATCCCCGAAAACCTGATCGACGCGCTGGTCGCCAGTGGCGTGAAAGATCTGACCGTGGTGTCGAACAATGCCGGCGTCGACGGGTTCGGCCTCGGCAAGCTGCTCGAGACGCGGCAGATCAGGAAGATGATCTCGTCCTATGTCGGCGAGAACAAATTGTTCGCCGAACTCTTCCTCAAGGGCGAGCTTGAGATCGAATTCAATCCGCAAGGCACATTAGCGGAACGTATTCGCGCCGGCGGCGCCGGCATTCCCGCCTTCTTCACCGCGACCGGTGTCGGCACGCAGGTCGCCGACGGGAAAGAAGTGCGCGATTTCGACGGCCGCAACTATGTGATGGAGCGCGGCATCGTCGCCGACCTGTCGATCGTCAAAGCCTGGAAGGGCGACGAGGAAGGCAACCTCATCTATCGAAAGACGGCGCGGAACTTCAATCCGATGATGGCGACTGCGGGCAAGGTCACCGTTGCCGAAGTCGAGCACCTGGTGCCGGTCGGTTCGCTCGATGCCGACTCGATCCATACGCCGGGCATTTTCGTAAAACGCATTCTCGAAGGAAAATTCGAGAAGCGGATCGAGCAACGCACCGTACGTAAGCGGGCTGCCTAATCCCCCGCGAAAGCGGGGGTCCAGCACCCTCGTTGCAACCAAGTGGATCCCCGCTTTCGCGGGGAATACGGCAAGAAGGGCTGCGTAACATGGTCTGGACACGCGACGACATCGCCGCCCGCGCCGCGAAAGAGCTGCGCGACGGTTTCTACGTCAATCTCGGCATCGGCATTCCCACCTTGGTCGCGAACTTCGTGCCGCCGGGCATGAAAGTGACGCTGCAATCCGAGAACGGCATGCTCGGCATCGGTCCGTTCCCGTTCGACGACGAAGTCGACGCCGACCTCATCAATGCAGGCAAGCAGACGGTCAGCCAGCTGCCCGAGAGCAGCTATTTCAGCAGCGCCGATTCGTTCGGCATGATCCGCGGCGGCCATATCGATCTGTCGATCCTGGGCGCGATGCAGGTCGCCGCGAATGGCGACCTCGCCAACTGGATGGTGCCCGGCAAGATGGTGAAGGGCATGGGCGGCGCGATGGATCTCGTCGCCGGCGTCAAGCGTGTCGTCGTCGTGATGGAGCACGTCGAAAAGTCGGGCGCGCCCAAACTGCTGAAGGCCTGCACGCTGCCGCTCACCGGCGCCGGCGTGGTCGACCTCGTGATCACCGATCTCGGCGTGTTCGAACTCGACAAGCGCGGCAGCGGCACGCCGCGGCTGCTGGAAACCGCGACCGGCGTTTCGGTCGACGAAATCCGCGCCAAGACCGACGCGGCGTTCGACGTCGCGATCGATCGGGCTGCTGCGTAAAGGGGTGCCGGCGCGCCTGCGCCGGCACCGTTCGATCAGGCGAGGCCGCCGTGCCGCGCTTCGGCTTCGCGCAGTGTGCGCACGCCCCGGATGCCGCCGAAACAAGCCGCGGCCAATCCGACCATCAACGCGATGAAACTCCAGATCGCGGTCTGCGACGCGACACGACGCGCCTTGTCGGCGGCGGCGCGCGCCTGCTGCTCGTACTGGGTCAGACGCGCATCGGCCTGATCTTCGGGGATGCCGGCCTGGGCCGCGACGGCTCGAACCAGCGACGCGCGATCGACGCTCGAGGGATCGGTCACGAATTGCCGCAGCTGCGCCTGCACGCCCTCGGGACTGTCGGCACGCGCAAGCAAGGACTCCATTCCGCCCCGATTCTGGACCGCTTGCGCCGCCTGCGGCGCCGCCGCGCCGATGGCGCGCGAAGCGCCGCCGACCGCCGACCCGACGGTCGATGCGAGTACCCAGGCAACCGCGATCAGGCTGATCGCCCAGACCGTGACCCCGTGCAGCGCACCGTCGGCATTCTCGACCCGATTGGAGACCCGGCCCGCCAGATACGCGCCCGCGAGGACCGAGATCCAGTTCGACACCACCCACCACAGCGCGCCGCCGATGCCGAACGTGCCGCCCGACGGCGTCGCAGCGGGGTCAAACGGCCGCAACATCGACAGCCCGACCCCGGCGCCGAGCAGGTTGAGCGCCACGGTCAGGGCCACGGTCAGGGCGGCTCCCGCGAATATGGCCGCCCAGCTGATACGGCCCGGCAGACTGCCCAGGGCCAGTCCCGTTTCGACGCGTTCCTGGCGGTCCGCGTAGCTGGTGGTGGTCATGTTGAATCTCCCCTCCGACGAATGGCTCGTACGGGGAAGCTGCGGCGCCGCCCCCTGTTCCAGTTTGCCCCGCGCTTGGGCATGGTCGCGTTCATGCAGCCTCAGCGTGGATTTTTCGGGGTCGGGGTCGAGTCGATCAGCAAGCCGCAGAATGCCGGCACGCTGATGCGGTCGGCGCATGCGTTCGGCGCCAGCTTCTTTTTCGCGGTCAATCCCAGCGTCGATTTTGACGGGCTGCGCCAGTCCGATACGTCGGACGCGGCGCTGCATCTGCCCTTTTACCAGTGGAACACGCCGGCCGAGCTGACGCTGCCGCAAGGCTGCGTTCTGGTCGGCGTGGAACTTACCGACGACGCGGTCGAATTGCCGAGCTTCCGGCACCCGCTGCGCGCCGCCTACGTGCTGGGGCGCGAACGCGGTTCACTGACGCCCGAGCTGGTGGCGCGCTGCGATCACGTGGTGAAGATCCCGACCAAGTTCTGCGTCAATGTCGGCGTCGCCGGCGCGATCGTGCTGTATGACCGCATGATCAGCCTCGGCAGCTGGGCTGAACGGCCGGTGCGCGTCGGCGGCCCGCTGATCAAAAAAGATCTTCGTTCCGCATCGTGACGAGCAGCGGCCGCGCACACGAAGAGTCGGTCGTGGCGCGGCTTCGTGCCGCGCTCGAGAGCGACTATCTCGTGCTGCACGACGTCGCCACGGACGACGATCCGTTCGCGCGCCAGATCGACGTGCTGGTGCTGCATCCCGCGCGCGGGATGGCGGTCATTGAATGCAAGGCATCGCGCTGGCGCGTGCAGGATGGTCGCACGCAAGTCTTTCACCGCGGCGCTGATGCGTGGATGGAAAGCGGCGACCCGCTGGCGCAGTCGAAGCGCGCGCTGCATCGCCTGTGGGCGAGGCTGCAGGACGACCGCGAATTCGCGCTGCTGCGCGACGCGGGGCTGTTCCTGCCGCTGCAGCACGGCGTTGCGATGCTCGAGATGGACGGCGCCGATGCGCTCGACTTCGCGCGCATGTCGGGTGCGCCCGATCGATTCCTGTTCGGCGACGAGCCAAATCCCGCGACCTGGCTTGCCACCTTGCTGCCCGGTCGTGCCGCACGGCCGGTGCCGCCGCCGTTGCAGCGCTGGATCCACTGCACCCTGGCGCGCGTCGCACCCCGGATCGACGCGCCGCCGCGTGCCACCGCGCCATTCATCGGAACGGCGCGTGAATTTCGCCGTGCGCTGCGCCGTGCGCCGCGTTGGCGTCGCATGCTGGGTCGCATCGCGGGACATCTCGCCGTGCTCGGATCGGAGCCGCGACGCCCCTAGGTTCGCTTCAGCGAAAACGCGCCGGAGCAAAGAATGCGGACTCCGAGTCAAGTGAATCGGGTGGCGCTGCGGGGCGACGATCGGAAGTTCGCTCGGGAAGTTCGGGTCTGGATCGCACCAGGTCTAGCTCTTCGTGACCCGCTTACCCGAGAAGCGTGCTTGCGGACTTCTCGGGCGGGACACTACGTTCGCGCGATGTTTCGCCGGCACGTCCTGTCCGTCATCGCTGCTCTAGCCGTTCCCGCTCTGGCCCAGGCGCAGGCCGATCCCGTGCCCAAAGGCACATACGGCGACTGGTCGATCTATACGTACCGCGAGAAAGGCGGCCCGGTCTGTTACGCCGCGGCCAAGCTGCCCCCGCAAGCCACCGGCGCGGCCCGCCGCACCGGCTGGGTCATGATCACCCACCGTCCAGGCGAAAAGACGCGGGGCGTGGTCTCGGTCGTGCCCGGCTATACATTCAAGGACCGTTCGACCGCGCAGGTCACGGTGGGCGGCAAGCAATTCACGCTCTATACCCAGGGCGACACGGCCTGGGCCGCCGATGCCGACGATCCTCGTCTGGTCGAGGCGATCCGCAGTGCCGGCGTGCTGAATTTCACCGGCACGGCCAAGGACGGCGCCGCCACGGTCGATAATTTCAGCCTTGGCGGTGCAGCGTCGGCGTTCGACGCGCTGGACAAGAGCTGCACCGGCGGTGCGGCACCGAAAAAGAAGTCGAAGAAGAAGAAATGAGCGGGAATTCCCATGGCAGCGCCTTTGCGCCGCCGACCGACGGCGCCGACGGAAAAAGCGCCCTGATCGGTCTTGAAATGGACGAGCTGGTCGCGGCCTTGGCCGAGCACGACCTGCCGGCCTTTCGCGCGCGCCAGATCTGGCATTGGCTGTATCAGCGCGGCGCGACGCAGTTCGAGCAGATGACGACGCTGGCGAAACCCGCACGCGCCAAGCTCGCCGATCATTTCACGCTCGACCGTCCGACCGTCACGCGCGCCCAGAAGAGCGAAGACGGCACCCAGAAATGGCTGCTGAAAATGCCGGACGGGCAGGAAGTCGAAACCGTCCATATTCCGGAAAGCGATCGCGGTGCGCTGTGCGTGTCGAGCCAGGTCGGCTGTACCCTGACCTGCCGCTTCTGCCACACCGGCACGCAGCCGCTGGTCCGCAATCTGTCGGCCGCCGAGATCCTGCATCAGGTTCTCCACGCGCGCGACGCGCTGGAAGAATGGCCGTCCACCGCAGAAGACCGCCAGCTCACCAACATCGTGCTGATGGGCATGGGCGAGCCGCTCTACAATTACGACGAAGTCGCCAAGGCGATGCGCATCGTGATGCATGGCGAAGGCGTCGCGATCTCCAAGCGCCGCATCACGCTGTCGACCTCGGGCGTGGTGCCGATGATGGAGCGTTGCGGCCGCGAGCTCGGGGTCAATCTCGCCATCTCGCTGCATGCGACCAATGACGAGCTGCGCGATCGCATCATGCCGATCAACAAGAAATACCCGCTCGAACAGTTGCTGCGCGCCTGCCGCGAATATCCCGCCGCCAGCAACGCGCGCCGCATCACGTTCGAATATGTGATGCTGAAAGGCGTCAACGATTCGGTCGCCGACGCCAAGCAGCTGGTGAAGTCGCTGTCGGGCATCCACGCCAAGGTGAATCTGATCCCGTTCAACAAATGGCCGGGCGCTGAATTCGACTGCTCGGACGACAAGACGATCCAGAAATTCGCGCAGATCCTCATGGACGCGAATTACGCCTCGCCGATCCGCACGCCGCGCGGCCGCGACATTCTCGCCGCCTGCGGCCAGCTCAAGAGCGACTCGATGCGGCAGCGCCGGCGCATCGATGCCTGAGGTCGTTGGCGGATTCGATCCGCTCACCGTGCATTTTCTGGTCGCGGCGCTGGCACTGCCCGCGCTCGCCTTGATCGCGCGCCGCGCCGGCCTGCCGATGGTCTGGGCCGGGCTGGTGCTGCTGCCGGTCATCGGCTGGCCCTTGATCGGCACCGTGCTGGCGTTCAAGCCGTGGCCGTCGCGCCCGAAAGACACGTGGCGCGTCGACGACCGCAAAAAGAAGAACAAGCCGGTTTCGTAATGCCGACCTTCGCCGAACAGCTCGCTTTCGTCGAAGCCCTGCCGCCCTGGGCATCGCACCTCGTGATCGCGGTGCTGATCGGCTGGACGCTGTGCATGTTCGGCGTCATCGCAGGCAAGGCGGGGCGCTCGCCGGCCTGGGGCCTCGCCTTCGTCGTGCCCTATGCGGGCATTCCGCTGCTGTGGTGGTGGGCGCTGGGCAAGTGGCCGGTCAGGGTGCCTCGGGCGGTCCGGTAACCCCGCGTGTCGCCTCGTCCGCGCGGTCGTCATACCCGCGGCGCGAACTATAGAAGACCAGCGCCATCAGGCCGGCGCCCAGCCCGATGGTCAGCACCGTGCCGATGATCGCGGCCGCCCAACCGGCGGCGCTCATTTCGCCGCCGACCAGACCCCCAAGAACGTCCCAGCCGGCCCAGACGGCCAGAACCAGCATGGCGAAGAGCGAAAGAACGACGATCAGGATTCGCATGGGATCCGCGACTCCGACGCGGTTGGAATAGCCGCCTCTGGAAAGTATCGTCCGCGCCTTCGGGACCAGTGGGACAAGAAAGCACAGGCGATGGCCGGCAAAACCAAAGACGTGAAAAAGGTCGTACTCGCATTCTCGGGCGGTTTGGATACGTCCGTCATCCTGCGATGGCTGCAAGAAACCTACGCCTGTGAGGTCGTGACGTTCACTGCCGATCTCGGCCAGGGCGAAGAACTCGAACCGGCCCGGCGCAAGGCCGAGCTGTTCGGGGTCAAAGAGATCTTCATCGACGACCTGCGCGAAGAGTTCGTGCGCGACTTCGTCATGCCGATGTTCCGCGCCAACACGCTGTACGAAGGCACCTATCTGCTCGGCACCTCGATCGCGCGGCCGCTGATCGCCAAGCGCCAGATCGAAATCGCGCGCCAGGTCGGCGCCGACGCGGTCGCGCACGGCGCCACCGGCAAGGGCAACGACCAGGTTCGTTTCGAACTTACCTATTATGCGCTGCAGCCCGACGTGAAGGTCGTGGCGCCGTGGCGCGAATGGGACCTCACCAGCCGCACCAAGCTGATCGAATATGCCGAGCAGCATCAGATCCCGATTCCGCGCGGCAAAGAGGGCGAGCCGCCTTATTCGACCGACGCCAACCTGCTGCACATCAGCTACGAAGGCCGCGCGCTCGAAGATCCGTGGCTCGAGCCCGAAGAGAAGATGTTCACGCGCTCGGTCGATCCGATGCAGGCGCCGAACACGCCGACGTATGTCGAGGTCGAATTCGAAAAGGGCGATCCGGTTGCGGTCGACGGCGTGCGCCTGTCGCCCGCTGCGATGCTGACCAAACTCAACGAGCTTGGCGGCAAGAACGGAATCGGCCGTCTCGACCTGGTCGAGAATCGCTTTGTCGGCATGAAGTCGCGCGGTGTCTATGAAACGCCCGGCGGCACGATCTGGCTCGCGGCGCATCGCGGCATCGAGAGCCTGACGCTCGATCGCGGCGCGATGCATCTCAAAGACGAGCTGATGCCGCGCTATGCCGAGCTGATTTATAACGGGTTCTGGTATTCGCCCGAGCGTGAGGCGCTGCAGGCGCTGATCGATCAGACGCAGCAACGCGTGAACGGCACGGTGCGCCTCAAACTGTTCAAGGGCAGCGTGCAGGTGGTGGGGCGCAAGTCGCCCAACTCGCTCTACCGCATGGACTACGTGACCTTCGAAGAAGACGCGGTCTACGACCAGACCGACGCAGCCGGCTTCATTAAGCTGCAGGCGCTGCGTCTGCGTCTGGCCGCGATGGCGGGGCGCAAGCCGGCGTGATCATCTTCGGGCACGACTCCTTCCGCGACCACGATACCGGCCCGCACCATCCGGAGCGGCCGGCGCGGTTGGAGGCGGTCGCGCGCGCGCTCAGGCCTCGTGCTGATCCGCGCCGCGACGCGCCCGACGCCACCGATGACCAACTCGCGCGCGTGCACGACCAATCGTACATCGCGCGAGTCTTCGCTTCGATCCCGGCAACCGGCCGCGCCGCGCTCGACGCCGACACGATCGTTTCAGCGGGCTCGGCCAAGGCTGCACGCGCGGCGGCGGGTGCCGCGGTCGCCGCCGTCGACGCCGTTTTGAACGGCGAGGCCGACACCGCCTTCTGCGCCGTGCGCCCGCCCGGCCATCACGCCGAGCCCGATCGCGCCATGGGCTTCTGCCTGTTCAACAACGCTGCGGTCGGCGCGCTGCACGCGCTCGACGCGCACGGCCTGACGCGTGTCGCGATCGTCGATTTCGACGTGCATCACGGCAACGGCACGCAGGCGACCGCCTATCGCGAGCCGCGTCTGTTCTACGCGTCGAGCCATGAATGGCCGCTCTATCCCGGCACCGGCGCCCGGCGCGAAACCGGCATCGACGGCAACGTGGTCAATGCACCCTTGCCGGCCGGTACGCAGGGCCCGGCCTTTCGTGCCGCCTACGAATCGACGGTGCTGCCGGCGCTCGACTCGTTTCGGCCTGAGCTCGTGATCCTCTCGGCCGGATTCGACGCCCATCGCCGCGACCCGCTCGCCAATCTGATGCTCGAGGACGAGGATTTCTTCTGGGTCACCCGCGCGTTGCGCGACCTCGCGCGCAGCCATGCGCAAGGCCGCGTCGTCTCGATGCTCGAAGGCGGCTACGACCTCGAAGGTCTCGAAGGCGGCTGCGCCGCGCATCTGGATGCGCTTACTTAGAGTCGATCAGCATCTTGGCCCCGGTGGCAACTTGGCGCATTGGCGGTGAGCGACACCGACGAACCTCGTTTGATTCGCCGGCTCGATGCATCGGGCCTGAGCTGCCCATTGCCGGTGCTGAAAGCCCGCAAATTGCTCGCCTCGATGCAGCCGGGTGACAGGGTCGAGCTGATCTCGACCGACGCCGCCTCGGCGCTCGACGTGCCCGTCTTCTGTCATCAAGCTGGACATTCGTTGCTCGAAGAGCGGCGCGAGTCCGATCGTTGGATCTTCCTCATCGAGAAGCGTGTCGAATGAGTCCACAAGACATCAACGAGTACCTGCCGTTCATCATCCCGCTGATCGTGCTGCTGATGATGATGCGGAGACTGAAAAAGCCCCGCCGCGTACGGCCGAATTTTTTGTGGGTCGCACCGGTCCTGATCACCATCGGTGCCGGCTTCTTTGCGATGGGCGCCTATTTCAAAGGCGGGCCGCTGACCATGGTGACGGCGTTGGCATTGCTCGCCGGGTTGCTGCTCGGCGTCGCCGCGGGCTGGTATCGCGCACGGTCGCTGCACCTGCACCGCGATCCCGACACCGGCTTCATCATGATGCGCCTGTCGATCGAGGGCTTGATCTTCCTCATCGTGCTGATGGCGGCGCGCACGGCGATGCGCCAGATGAGCGGCGGTGCCGCCAATCCGTTCAGCGTCGTCGCCGAAGCTTGCATGGCCTTCGTGGTCGGCCTGCTCTTCGCGCGTTCCTACGTGATGTGGAAACGGTGCAAGGCGCTGCCCTCCAGCGGTGCAGCCGCTCCTGAATTTCAGAGCTGAAAGTCGGGAGGCGCTGCGCGCCCAGGCTCAGATCTTCACAGCCACCAGCAACAGCCGCGGGTCGCCCAGCTGGAACGCCGTGCCGTCGAGCGAGCCGTCGAGCCGTTCGACGGCAAGCCCGTGCCGCGCCAGCATGCGCGACAATTCGGCGATGCCGTACACGGCGTGGAAGGCGGTCTTTCGTTCGACCGAGCCGTCGGCAAGGAAGGTGAAGCGGCTTTCCAGCGTCGAGGTCGCGACGTCGTAGCCGTTCTCGATCATCGCGTGCACGCCACCCGCTTCGACCCAGGTGCGGGCTTCGAGATTGGGCAGGATCGCTTCCGCCACCATCGGCGTGTCGATGACGAAGCGGGCGCCTTGCTTCAGCGCGCTTGCAACCGTCGCGACGAAATTATGCATGCGGTCGAGCGACAGGTAGCCGAATGAGTTGCCGAAGCAATAAGCGCCATCAAAGCGCTTGGCCGGCAAGGACAGCCGGCTCATGTCGCCGGGCTTCCAGGTGATCTTGACGCCCGACGGTGTCGCGGCGCGCGCCGCGTCGAGCTCTTCGTTCGACAGATCGATGCCGGTGACGCGCCAGCCGCGCGCGGCCAGTGCGATTGCGTGCCGGCCGTGACCGCAGGGCACGTCGAGCAGCGCGCGTGTCTTGCCGTGCGCGGTCTCGCTGAACAGCGCGTGCAGCCAGGCAGCTTCGGCCTCGGTCAATTGCGGCGGCAGCGCCGCGCGCCAGAATCGATTGGCCAAGCCATCGAAAAAATGACGCGTCCAGTCGGATCCGTGCGGAAAAGGACCGGGTGTCTTCGGGGCGCGCGCGCGCCGACGGCGCGCTTCGGGTCGTTTTGCTTGTTCTTCGCTCACGGAGCGGGATCTTCCGCGCCTCTGGTTACCGAATCCACAAGATCCGGACCCGCTGTGGCGCAGCGGTCACTTCCGCAGTGCGGACCCGGGGATTCCGGACCCCTGGCGTTCTACAGTGTAATCTGGCGCAGCCGTGCCGCGGCGACCGCGTCGGTCGTGCGCATCTTCTCGATATAGGACGCGGCGCGCGCGCGGATCGCGGCGACGTCGTCGGGATCGGCCTCCTCGGCGCGGCCGGGAAAAGGCGGCGACGGCGCGTATTCGGTCTGCAGCGCGACGCGGCGCGCCACCGCTTCGCCAGACAGTTGGGCCAGCAGGGTGAGGCCGAAATCGATCCCCGCCGTAACGCCGCCGCCGGTGATGCGATCGCGATCGACCACGACTCGCGCATCGACCGGCGTCGCGCCAAACGTGGCCAGCCGCTCGAGCGACATCCAATGGGTGGTGGCGCGGTAGTTCTTCAGCAGGCCCGCCGCGCCCAGCACCAGCGCGCCGGTGCAAACCGAGGTCACCCAGCTGCAGCCAACTGCGACTTCGCGCAACCAATGCTGCGTGTCGTGGTCGAGCATCGCGTCGAGATGGCCGGGCCCGCCCGGAACGACCAGCACATCGAGCGACGCGACGTCGTCGAAACAGGCGTGCGGATGGATCGTCAGGTTGGAATCACTGGTCACCGGTTCGCGCGTCTTCGCGACCAGCCGCACCGTCGCCTCGGGCGCACGCGTCAGCATTTCATACGGGCCGGTGAGGTCCAGCTGCGTCAGGCGCGGAAACAGCAGAAAGCCGATCTGCATCGTCGCCTCCGTTCAGATGATGCCGCGCTGCCTGAGTTCGGCCAGGCGCGCCTCGTCGAGACCGAGCAGGCCCTTATAAATCTCGTCATTATGCTCGCCCAGCTCGGGCCCGGCGGTGCGCACCGAGCCCGGCGTCTCGGACAGTTTCGGCACCACGTTCTGCATGGCGAGATCACCGAACGTCTTATGCGCGACGCGCACGATGGCTTCGCGCGCGATGAAGTGCGGATCGGTCATCATGTCGGGCGCGCGATAGATCTTTCCCACGGGTACGCCGCTTTGATTCATCGCCGCGATGACGTCGTCGACCGTGCGCTGTTGCGTCCAGGCGGCGATCAGCGCGTCGAGTTCGGCCTGGCGCTTGCCGCGCGCCGTGTGCGTGGCATAGCGCTCGTCCTTCGCCAGCTCGGGCTGGCCGATGCCCTGCGCCAGACGGCGAAACACCGTGTCCTGGTTGCCGGCGATCAGCACCATGCCGTCGCTGCATGGATAGACGTTGGACGGCGCTACGTTGGGCAACACCGCGCCGGTCCGTTCGCGGATATAGCCGGTCTTGTCGTATTCGGTGACCAGCGATTCCATCATCGCCAGCACCGCTTCATAGATCGCGCTGTCGACGACCTGGCCACGCCCGGTGCGGCCGCGCGCATGGATCGCCATCATGCCGCCGAGACAGGCGAAGGTGGCGGCCAGCGAATCGCCGATCGAAATGCCGGCCCGCGCCGGCGGCCGGTCGGGATCGCCGATGACGTGGCGCAGCCCGCCCATTGCTTCGCCGATGGCACCGAAGCCGGCCTCCTGCGAGCGTGGCCCGGTCTGGCCGAAGCCCGAGACGCGAATCATCACCAGCCGCGGATTGATCGCGCTCAACTGCTCGTAGCCGAGATTCCACCGCTCGAGCGTGCCGGGCCGGAAATTCTCCAGCAGGATGTCGCTCTTCTTGACCAGCTCGCGAACGATTGCCTGGCCTTCTTCCTCGCGCAGATTGAGCGTCACCGATTTCTTGTTGCGCGCCACGACCGGCCACCACAGCGAATGGCCGTGCGGCTTCTCCTGGCCCCATTCGCGCAGCGGGTCGCCGATTCCGGGCGGCTCGATCTTGATCACCTCGGCACCGAAATCGGCGAGCAGCTGACCGCAGAAGGGGCCGGCAAGCAGCTGTCCCATCTCGATTACGCGCAAATCGGCGACCGGACCTGCAGCCGCAACGGGTTCGTTCTCGGCTTCCATCGGCCTAGGATCCTCTAAGGAGCGTCGCATCCGGTCCTACAGAGCGGACCGGGACGCGGCAACACTGGGCGAAAAAGCGGCCGGGCGTCGGTCGAACGAGGATTTTCATGACGCAGATCCAGCTGGTCGAAGTCGGTGCGCGTGACGGGCTCCAGAACGAGAAGGTAGCGGTCTCGACCGAGGCGAAACTCGCCTTCATCAACCGCATGATCGATGCCGGCATCAAGCGGCTCGAAGCGACCAGCTTCGTCAATCCCAAGCTGGTGCCGCAGATGGCCGACGCGGCCGAGGTGATGGCGGGCGTGCCGCGCGATCGCGGCGTGAGCTATATCGGCCTGGTGCTGAACAAGAAGGGTTTCGATCGCGCCATTGAAGCGGGCGTCGACGAAGTCGGCTGCGTCGTCGTCGCGAGCGACACGTTCGGCCAGAAGAACCAGGGCCAGACCATCGAAGACAGCATCCGCGTCTGGCACGAGCTGTCGCGCGCCGCCGCCGAACGCGGCGTCAAGGCGAGCCTCACCGTCAGCGCCGCCTTCGGCTGTCCGTTCGAAGGCGAGGTGCCGTTGGCGCGCGTGCGCGACATCGTCGAGGCCTGCATGAAGTCGCCCGGCGTGGATCTCGCGGTCGCCGACACGATCGGCGTCGGCGTGCCGAGCCAGGTGACCGAGATGCTGCGCGCCCTGAAGCCGCTGGCCCGCGACGTGCCGCTGCGCGTCCATTTCCACAACACGCGCAACACCGGCATCGCCAACGTCGCCGCCGCGATCGCCGAGGGCGTCACCTATGTCGACGCCTCGATCGGCGGCATCGGGGGCTGCCCGTTCGCGCCGCGCGCGACCGGCAACGTGCCGACCGAAGACGTGCTCTACATGCTGCAGCGGATGGGAATCGAGACCGGCATCGATCTCGAGCGCGTGATCGAAGCAGCCAACTGGATCGAGACGCAGCTCGGCAAGACGGTGCCGGGCATGGTGTCGAAAGCCGGTGGATTTCCGGCCCCGGCGGCGAAGGCCGCCTGACTCTTTGTTTGATGCGTTTTCCGGTGGAAAACGCATCCGCGGCAAAGGCCGCCTGCCTCCCGCCCGGGGGGCGCGCGGAAACCGCGCGCCCGTTCGTTCCGTGCTTGCCCGATTACGCTTTGCGCGGGCCGTCCGGATGCAAGGTGCGAGGGGCCTCGTCCTTCTCGACGAGGCGCGTCACACCGAGGGTCGTGGCCGGAACACCGCAGCGGGTCGGGCGATGCCTGGAGTTTCGCAACTGTCGTGCCAGCGGCTCGCTGCGCCGCTCTGTGCAATGCAGCGCCTGCAATCTGTAAAAGCCGCGGACGCGTTCCGGCGATGACCGGTCGGTTTTCGCGAGACGAAAACCTCGCGGACTGTCCGGTCGGTTTTCGCGAGACGAAAACCTCCCTAGCCCATCGCGATCAGCAATGGCGGTGCTTCGATCACGCGTGCTTCGGGCAGCAGCATCGTAACGATGGTGCCGCCGCCTGGGGCCGGCCGGATCTCCAGCACGCCGCCATGCAATTCAGCGAAGGCTTTCGACAGCGGCAGACCCAGACCGGTGCCGTGTGCGGCGGTCGTGGCCTGGCGCTTGGCGGTGCCGAACGGCGTCAGGATTTCCGGGATGTCGTCGGGATCGATGCCGATGCCGCTGTCGCGCACCGACAAGGCGACACCGCCGCGCGCGTCGCGTGCGGCTTCGATCGCGATGTGGCCGCCGGCCGGCGTGAATTTGATCGCATTGCCGACCAGGTTGAGCAGCACCTGGCGCAAGATGCGCTTGTCGGCGTGAAGCTCGGGGAAGTCGGCGGGAATCGAGTTCACCAGCGTCAGCGACGCCTCGGTGGCGCGTTGGCCCAGAATCTCCAGCACCCAATCGGCCGACGCGACCAGATCGACCGGGCCGTCATCCAGCACCCAGTTGCCGCTCTGCACTTTGGACAGGTCGAGCAGATTGTTGATCAGCTGCAGCAGGTGATCGCCGCTGCGGCGGATATGGCGGCTATATTCGCGATAGCGCGCATCGCCATGCTTGCCGAACATCTCGCCTTCGAGCACCTGCGCGAAGCCGAGGATCGCGTTCAGCGGCGTGCGCAGCTCGTGGCTCATCTGGGCCAGGAAGTTCGACTTGGCATTGCTCGCCGCTTCGGCTTCGGCACGCGCCGTGTCGGCCGAGGCCTGCGCTTCGACGATGGCATGGACCAGCACGTCGCGCCGCTTGAGCGAACGCGCCAGCCACATCCCGACCGCGGCGAAGGCCAGCAGCAGCGCGGTGGCCGACAGCGCCAACGGCAACACGTCGCGTCCCCAGCGCGCCCGCACCGTCGATTGCGTCAGCCGCGCCACGACGACGAGGTCGGTGTTGGGCACGCGCGCCGTCGCCAGCAGCGACGGCTGTCCGTCGATCTGCGACGGGCGCCGCGTGGTCCATTCCTCGCCGCGTACGCCGTGCGGTTCGGGGTCATCCTGTTCGGGCACCACGGTCGGCGCGCCCGGCGGCAGCGTCGGATGGCGGGCCAGGATGTTGCCGTCGATGCGCAGCAGGTTCATCGAGTCGACCGACAGCGCAGCAAAGAAGTCCGCGAAATATTCGGGCCGCACATAGGCGACCAGCACGCCCGCAAATTGCCCCTCCGGCGTCATCAGGCGCTGCGATACCGGGATCGCCTGCACCCCGTCCTGGATCTGCAGCGGCTCGTCAAAACGGAGCCCGGTGCCGACATGGTTGATCTGCGCCTTGAACCATGGGCGTTCGGCGAACGAGATCGGTGCCGGCTCGGCCTGTTCCGAACTGGCGACGAGTTTGCCCTCGGTGTCGACCACGATCAGCCGCGAGAAAAGCGGCGAGCTGTTGCGGATGCGCCAAAGCGCGGCGTGCTGCTCGGAATTGACGCGCCGAACCACCAATGTCGAGGTGACGGTCGGATCTTCGTCGAACGACTGAAAGGCGAGCTGAATATGCTGCAGCGCCTGCGACACCTGCCGTTGCCCGATACGTGCGGCGGCCAGTGTCGCGCGTTCGGCTTCGCCCAGCGCGCGGCGATATTCGGCAGCCAGTTCAAGACCCAGGAACAGCGCGATCACGACGCAGGTGGCGAGCAGGCCGAGCAGCAGCGGCCGCGTCGCCGAGAGGTGGCGCGCAAGACCGCCTTGCGTCGCTTCGATCCGGACGCCGCCGGGTTCGGCGACTTCGTTGTCGCGCTGCACGTCAGGTCCAGATCGCAAACGCAATCGCCGACAGCATCAGAATGATGGGATAGGCAAGCCCCAGAACGAAGCCTTTGACGATCGTCCGCGCCCAGTTCTGCGCGTAGACGCGCTTGATGGTCAGCAGAAAATACAGGGCCAGCAGGCTCGGCAGCGCGAAGGCGGGCAGACCGTGTCCGGTCGCGGCGCGCAACCCGATGAGCAGGAGCCCGACCGCGAACAAAAGCGCGTGCAGGTGCAGCGTCAGCACCAGATGGTCGATCAGATAGCGCTTGCGCCGGACATAGAGCAGGCCCAGCAGCAGCGCAAAGAGCGGCATCGCGGCCACCAGCACTTTGGGCAGCCAGTCGGTCAGAAAAGCCGACAGGTGCACCGGGTCGTTGGCGAGCTCGACCAGCTTCTCGACGCTGATCGTCCGCTGCTTGCCGTGACGCGTGACGTTGATGACGTCGGCGTCGCTATGCGCGATCTCGTCGGGCAGCAGCACCGGCGTCGTGCTCGGCGGCGCCAGCAGCTCCAGCATGATGTTGTTGGTCGTCGTGTCGCCATCGGCCGCGCGGTGCGACACGGGCTGCACCAGCACCAGGCCGCTGGCGCTCAGCGCCAGGAAGAAAAGCAGACTGGTGAAGATGTACAGGCGGATCGGCGGTACGAATTTCGCGCGCTGGCCGCTGAGATAGGCGCGGGTCATGCGGCCAGGGCGGAACAGCAGCCAGGCGTAGGAACGCAGGACGCGCGAATCGAAATGGAACAGCGAATCCATCGCGTGCTCGGCCAGGGACCAGAGCGGCCGTTTGATCTCCTCGTCGTGCTGGCCGCAGCGATGGCAATACGGACCCTGCAGGACGGCGGCGCAATTCTGGCAGGCCTCGTTGTGCCGGCCGCCGGCGCTCTCGATCGAAGCGCTGGCCGCGTCGGCGACGAGCGCGGTTTCGAGCGAGTCGAGAGTCGTGGTCGGCGGCACGGCCCCGAATCTAGCAGATCGGCGCCTGAATCACCGTTTTTTTGCCGCGGCCTGCCTGGCGTCAGGCAACACGCCGCTCCTGGATGAGGGTGCGCAGGTACAGTTCATCGGTGCGGAACCAATGCCAGGTCCGCCCGCGCTTCCGGTTGTCGGCGGAAATCTGGATCATCTCGTAGAGATAGATGTCGGGCATGTCCTTGCGCACCCACATCAGCATGGTGGTGCGCGATTCGGTGTCGATCGGCACCGACGTCGCCCAGCCGCGGATCCGCTCGGTGTCCCACCAGATGCGACCGTCGGCGTAGCGGGCGGGGAAATGAATGATTTCCGAGCGCCCGTCATCCCAATAGTACCGATTGATCTGCAGGTAGGGGAATTCGCCCTCGGTCGGAAACGTACAGGACAGGTGACTCCGGTGCCGATCCACCACGTTCCCGTCTATGTCGACGTAGATGTATTCGCCTTCCCACTCGCCCTCATGGCGAGCGAGAAGAGGCATCTCGCGGCGGATATCGACGACCGATCCCTGGCCCGGCATCGAACGCTCCTGGCATGCGGTGCGGATAAATCTGTCCGGACATTTGCGCGGCAGGTCGGCCCTTGGCAAGCTCATCCGGCCAGCCAGCCGAACGAGAGACCACGCCATGGTCTGCCAAGGAGCGAAATGAGTCAGAGCCCCGTCTACCTCCACGCCGAAGGCGAGGTCGCGCACCTGGTCCTCAACCGCCCCGAGCGGCGCAACGCGCTGAGCCGGACGATGTGGCGTTCCATTGCCGAGCTGGTGCAGCGTGTCGCGGACGACAAGAAGCTGAAAGTGCTGGTGGTGCGCGGCACCGACGCGAGCGCCTTTGCCGCGGGTGCCGACATTTCCGAATTCGAAGAGGTCTATGCCACCGAGGAATCGACGCGCGACTATTTCGAAGGCGTCGTGGCGGCGATGCAGGCGCTGGCGCAGCTCGACAAGGCAAGCGTCGCGATGATCCAGGGCCCGTGTGTCGGCGGCGGTTGCGGCTTGGCGCTCGCCTGCGACGTGCGCTTCGCCGATCGCACCGCGCGGCTCGGCATCACGCCGGCCAAGCTTGGCCTCGCCTACACGCTCGAAGACACCAAACGGCTGGTCGATGTGGTCGGAGCCAGCACCGCCAAGGATCTGCTCTTCACCGGCCGCATCACCGGCGCCGAAGAAGCGCTGCGCATTGGATTGATCGACCGGCTCTACGGTCCCAGCGAGATCGGCGAACAGACGCGCGCCTGGGCCGAGGAGGTCGCGGCCGCGTCGCAATTCAGCGTCGCCATGGTCAAGCGCACGGTGCGCCGAATTCTGGACGGCCAGTACCAGGACGATTCCGTGACGCGACAGGATTTCTTCGACGCGTTCCGCGGTACCGATTTCGCCGAAGGCACCGCCGCCTTTCTCGAGAAACGAAAACCCCGCTTCCCCTACGCTTGAATCACACCATGTCGCTTGCCGTGCAAATCTCTCCCCGCATTCCAGCACGGCTGTTGTCGCTCGCGACCGCAAGCCCACCGCATCGCATTGACAAGGAGATGGCGCGCGAAGGTGCACGGCGCATTTTTCAGGGACGTTCCGAGCATTTCGATCGGATGTGGCAGGTGTTCGACAGCGCCGGAATCGATGCGCGCCACGTGTGCGAACCGGTCGATTGGTACGTGACGCCACAGGATTGGACCGGCCGGAATCAGCGTTTTCTCGCCCATGCCGATGATCTGCTGGAACAGGTCGCGACGCGCTGTCTGGAAAATGCGGGCTTGGCTGCAGAAGACGTCGATCAGATCGTCACCATCTGTTCGACCGGCATCGCGACGCCCAGCCTCGACGCGCGCCTGCTGCAACGGATGAGCTTCCGCCGCGACGTCGCGCGCCTGCCGATCTTCGGATTGGGTTGCGCCGGCGGGGTGACCGGCCTGGCCCGGGCCGCCCAGCTTGCCGAAGCGCGCCCGGGCAGCCGCGTGCTGCTGCTTGTGATCGAGCTGTGCAGCCTGACGTTGCGGCAAAGCGATCTCAGCAAGTCGAACATTCTCGCCACCGCTTTGTTTGGTGACGGCGCCGCCGCGGCGCTGATTTCGACCGAAGAATTGTCTGACCGGGCGCCGCTGCTCACGGTCGAAGCCAGCGGTGAACATTGCTGGCCGGACAGTATCGGCGTGATGGGCTGGTCGGTCGAACCGGACGGGCTGGGCGTGATCTTTTCGCGCGACATTCCCGGCATCGTGCGCAGCGAGATGCGGGTCATCGCCGATCGTTTTCTTGCCGCCAACGGTGCGTCTTCCGACACGCTGGCAGGGCTGATCTGTCATCCCGGCGGCGCCAAGGTCGTCGAAGCGATCGAAGGCGCGATGGAACGGCCGCCCGGCAGTCTCGACGTCGAGCGCGCCGTGCTGCGCGAATTCGGCAACATGTCGGCGGCAACGGTCTGGTTCGTGCTCGAACGGCGTCTCGCCGGCGGCCAAAGCGGACCGCATCTGATGTCAGCGCTGGGACCGGGCTTCACCCTCTCTTTCTGCCTGGTCGATCTCTGAGACTCGCGCTCCTCATTCTGGTGCTGGTCGCGATCCAGCGGC